>JBCDID010000179.1:0-7436 GCA_038749355.1 Pseudomonadota bacterium
AACTTCATCTTTTTCCTGAGCGGCCTGCAATCGATCCCGCGATCCGTCCGCGAGGCGGCGCTGATCGACAACCGCTCCGCCTCGGGCCGGTTCTGGGACGTCACCTTCCCGC
Source organism: Pseudomonadota bacterium (assembly GCA_038749355.1). GTDB lineage: Bacteria > Pseudomonadota > Alphaproteobacteria > Rhodobacterales > Rhodobacteraceae > Thermohalobaculum. The sequence continues at coordinate 113 of JBCDID010000179.1, forward strand.
TGCTCGCACCGACCGCGTTCTTCCTGCTGATCATCAACATCACCTATGCCCTGTTCGATACGTTCGGCATCCTCGATGCCCTGATGAAGGGCGAGCCCGGCAACAACCCGATGACGCTGGTCTACAAGGTCTACTTGGACGGGTTCCGGGGCAACGACCTGGGCGGGTCCTCGGCGCAGTCGGTCATCCTGATGGTGCTGGTGTTGATCCTGACCGTTTTCCAGTTCCGGCTGATCGAGCGCCGGATTCACTACACATGACGGGGGGCTGAGATGGCTGAAGCGACTTTGGACACCCCCGCGACCGCCCCGGCGCGCACCCGCCGCATCCGCTGGTCAGTGGTATTCGATCACCTGATCTTGATGGCGGGTGCGTTCCTGATGCTGGCGCCCACGGTCTATGCCTTCATCACCACCTCGCATGACGCCGTCACCATCCATCGCGAGGGGCTGCAACTCGGCTTCGGTGACAAGATGGGCGAGAACTTCCACAACGCCATGTTCGTACCCGGCGGCTTCACCCAGACCGTGGACGGCACGCTTATGCTGATGAACTCGTTCATCCTCGGGATCGGGTTCGCGCTGGGCAAGATCATCATTTCCATGATGGCGGCCTATGCGATCGTCTACTTTCGGCTGAGGTTTGCGACGCTGGCCTTCTGGGTGATCTTCACGACGCTGCTCCTGCCGCTGGAGGTGCGCATCCTGCCCTCCTACGAAGCGATCCAGCAGCTTGGGCTGACCAACACCTATACGGGCCTCATCGTGCCCCTGATCGCATCTGCGACGGGCACCTTCTTCTTCCGCCAGTACTTCCGATCCGTGCCGGAGGAGTTGGTCGAGGCCGCCCGTATCGACGGCGCGGGCCCGGTGAAGTTCTTCATAGACGTCCTTGTGCCGCTCTCGCGCACCATGATCGCCGCGATCTTCATCATCATGTTCGTCTTTGGCTGGAACCAGTACCTCTGGCCCACGCTGATGACCACGGATGAGAGCTTCTTCACGCTGGTGCGCGGCATCAAGCAGATCGTACTGAGCTATACGGACAGCCAGATCCCGGAACATGGACAGGCGCTCGCGCTCGCCATCGTCGCGATGATCCCGCCTGTTGCCATCGTCATTTTCTTCCAGAGCTGGTTCGTCAAGGGCCTGACGGAATCCGACAAGTAAGGAGACGCGCCATGGCTCAGGTCACACTCGACGCGGTTCGCAAGCTCTATCCCAACGGGCATGAGGCGGTGCAGCCGTCCGGCTTCACCATTCAGGACGGCGAATTCATGGTGCTGGTCGGCCCGTCCGGCTGCGGGAAGTCCACGATCCTGCGCATGATCGCGGGGCTGGAAGAGGTCTCGGAGGGCACCATCTCCATCGGCGACCGGGTGGTGAACGACGTGGACCCGGCTGATCGCAACATCGCCATGGTCTTCCAGAACTACGCGCTCTACCCGCACATGACGGTCGAGCGGAACATGGGTTACGGGCTGAAGAACCGCGGAATGCCCAATGCCGAGATCGCCGAGAAGGTGCGCGAGGCGGCGGCCATGCTGAACCTTTCGGAGTATCTCGACCGGCGGCCCAGCCAGCTATCAGGCGGGCAACGCCAGCGGGTCGCCATGGGACGGGCCATTGTGCGCGAGCCGGCACTGTTCCTGTTTGACGAGCCCTTGTCCAACCTCGACGCCAAGCTGCGCAACCAGATGCGGATTGAAGTACGCAGCCTGCAACGACGACTCGGAACCACGGCGGTCTATGTCACCCACGATCAGGTAGAGGCCATGACCATGGCGGACCGGATCATCGTGCTGAACGGCGGGCGGATCGAGCAGATCGGCACACCGTCGGAGATCTACGACCGCCCGGCGTCCACCTTTGTCGCCAGCTTCATGGGTGCTCCGCCGCTGAACATCCTGGAGGCGTGCGCGGTTGGTGGCTCGGTTCTCGCCGATGGCGGGGAGCAGGCCCTTGCAGATGCCAATGGCCACTCCGACGGTGCGTTGATGTTCGGTGTGCGCCCGGAGGACGTGACCGTCGGCACAGGGCCCCACAGCTTTGACGTTGAAATCGTCGAGGAGCTCGGCGCGAACCGCCTGCTCCATGGCAAACTTTATGGGCAGGCGTTCTCGGTCAGCGTTCCGAAGGATCGCGAGGCACGTACCGGACCGGTACCCGTCTCGGTCCGGCCCGATATGGTGCACCTCTTCTCGGCGGAGGACGGGCGGCGTCTCTGACACCGCCCATCTTGGCTATTGGGAGGCGCCCTCGACGCGCGCCTTCAACGCATCGGTCGTCCGCTGGTAGGCGGGCTCGACCCAGCTCGAGTCCCAGAACCAGAGGTAGAAGCCCCGGTCAATCTCGTACTGGGTGACCCTCGTCCCGCCATCGATAGGCTCCAGCGTCCACCGGTGATCGAAGGTCAAGACCAACGGGATACCCCCGGTCTGGCGCAGCTCCCGCGCAGGAGCGTAGGTCTTCACCTTCGCGTCCATATCGACTGCGTTGCCGTCCGGAAACATGACCGAGTTCTTGACCGTCGCACCTTCGGAGTAGGTCCCGTCAACACCAACGAAGACCGGGTTCCAATCTGAGTAGGCGGCAGTGTCTACCAGCACGTCCCAGACCGCTTCGGGCGGGGCGGCAACGGTGGCCTCGGCGCGGAACTCCTTGGTTGTGCAGGCCGACACGGTGCTAAGCAGGGCCAAGGGCGCAAACACCCAGGTGAGAATACGTCTGATCATTGTTTCGTCCTCCACCGCAGTCTCAGAGATGCTTCTCGAACCAGCCAAGATATTCGGCCGAGTTTTTGCCTAGATCGTCATAGGCCGCGAACCGGCTCTTATCGAGGTCGAGCCACTTCATGTCCTTCTCGACTGCGAGCCCGTCGAGATAGTCCTTGACCATGTCCAGATTGGTCCACGGGTCATTCCGGTTCTGCACGACCTGGGTGGGGACGGTGATCTTGCCCACATCGTCGAGGAAGTTCGGCTCATCGATGGCAAAGCCCAGCCGTTCCTTCGAGACCTTCGCGGCAGGACGTGCCAGGAAGCCGGGCATCCCGTAGGCATCGAGGAAGTACTTGTAGAGGAGCGGCTGCACGGCGACCAACGCCTTGACGTTCGCGCGCGTGGCCAGCCCGTCCTCCAACCCGTAGGCGTAGGTGGTGGACGCCGCACCCATACAGGTGGACAGGAGCCCGATCGAGGCATTCGCGTAGTCCGCGTGACCCGAGATGTAGTCGACCGCAGCAATCACGTCCTTGGCCTCCTCCGGTCCCCAGCTCACCCAGGGCACGGTCCCCACGTCGCTCGCACCGTGGCCGCGCAGGTCATACATCAACACCGAATACCCCTGCTCGGCGAAATGGGCCGTTTGGCGCAGGTATTTGTTGTCGTGCTTGTAGGGGGCCATGAAGCCCTTGCCCTCGCGCTGCCAACCGCTGCGGGAGCACTGCACGCCGAAATGGCTCTGGATGATGACCTTGTCGTTCCCGCCCTTGATGAGCCACCCGCGGAGCGTGACACCGTCACGCGCCTTGAACTCGACATCCTCCCAGTCCAGCCCATAAGCCGACGGGCTGTCGAACACGGGCGACTGGAACGGCTTGATCATCATGTTGGAAATTGCGTTGCCGAACATCGTTCTCTTCCTTGTCGTGGTTCTATCTGTGTCGCGTCAGGCAGCGGTTGCAGCGGCGGGCGCGGGTACAAGCATGCCCGAAAGCTGATCCAGGAAGCCCTGGCGTTTGTCCTGTCCCATCATGGCGGTCAGCATCTCGGCATCAGCCCCGGTCGGATTGTGGATCGGACCATCGCCGGTCACAAGGGCGAAGATTCGGTCGGCGACCTCCTGCGGATCGGCGAGGCTGCCGCCCTGGTTGGCCATCTGCTCGCCCACCATGTCGATCTGCGCGCGCAGGCGCTGGGAGAAATCGACCAATTGGGGATCGCCCTCTTCCAGTCGCTTGTCGACATTGGCGTTGAAGGCGGTCGTCGGGTAGGCTCCCGGGGCAACCGAGTGGATGCGCACGCCGAGCGGGCGGCACTCCAGCGCCATGCCTTCTGTCAGGCCGATCATGGCGTGCTTGGAGGCCGAGTAGACCGCGTGCCCCGGCAGGCCGCAATGCCCGGCCATCGAGGTGACGTTCACGATGGCGCCCGTGCCAGCATCCCGCATTTCTGGCAGCGCCGCGCGCATCACGTACATCGATCCGAACACATTGGTCTCGAACATCGCACGGATGTCAGCGTCGCTCACCTGCTCGAAAAGCCCGTCGCCGCCATAACCTGCGTTGTTCACGACCGCGTCGACGCGCCCGAAGTTCGAACGGGCCGCGGCAAAGGCGGCGGCGATGCTGTCGGGGTCTGCAACGTCCAGCCGCGTGACCAGCATTTGCGGACCATTGGCCAGCTCGGTCTCCTTCTCGGGCGAACGCATGGTCGCAACTACGTTCCAGCCCGCCTTGGCGAAGGTCTGGGCGGTGAGCTTGCCGAAGCCGGTGGAGCATCCGGTGATGAGAACGGTCTGTGTCATGGGTCTATTCCTTGTCGTCCTGGGGTCAGGGGTTCGTCTGATGGAGTGTATTTGACAATTGTATCTTGATTGTCAAGTTGTCTGGTGCAATATTTTTGGCCAAGGCTGAAAATCAGCTATGGACGCACAGGCAAAGGCGCGTGGCACATGACGGATACGGAACGGAAAATCATCGAGGCAGCGATCGGGACCTTCGTGCGGTATGGCGCGAAGAAGACGACGATGGGCGACATTGCCGAGGCTGCGGGGGTTTCGCGCCAGACCGTCTATGACGCGTTCGGCAACAAGGACGAGGTGATCCGCGCAGGCATTGTCTACGTTACGGATCAATACCTTGCCCGGGTGCAAGCCCGGCTGGAGGACTGCACGACACTGGCCGCTCAGATCGACGCCTATTTCGAGGAAACAGTGGTGAAGAGCTTCGAGCTTCTTCAGACGGCTGCCGATCCGGAGGAGCTGATCTCGGGTCACAATCAGGCAGGCAAGGCGGAGATCGCGCGGTCGCACGTGCGCCATGAAGCGCTGGTGACGGAGCTGCTGGCTCCCCACGCCGACATGCTGTCTAACATGGGAGAAAGCCCCGCCTCACTCGCGCACCTCGTCGTGACGGCGGTCATGGGCTTCAAATACCAGGCGACCGACGTGGTGGATCTGAAGACTCTCCTGAAAACGCTGAAGAGAACGATCCTTCTGGCAACAGGGACGAGCCCCACCTAGACCCCGGCCCGCGCCCTCCCTATAACGCCCGCCTGATTCCAGAACGAGGGCACCTTGATGACCGACATCACTGACGACTCCCACTCCGCCACTTCAGTCGCCGCAGGGCAACTGCGCGCCATCGTCGAGCGGATCGAAAGGCTGGAGGACGAGAAGAAGGAAGTCGCGGATCAGATCAAGGAGGTCTACGCGGAGGCCAAGGGCAACGGGTTCGACACCAAGACGCTTCGCAAGATCGTGTCGCTGCGCAAGAAGGACAGCGAGGAGCGGCAGGAGGAAGAGGCGCTGCTGGACCTTTACATGTCCGCGCTCGGCATGCTGCCGTAACGAACTGCCCTGGTCTCATGTCCCATCACCTGAGACTGGCAACCTGGAATATCTGCTGGTTTGCCGGGCTGTTTGACGAGGACGACCGGTTGATCGCGGATGACGGGCGCTCGGCCATGCACGGTGTCACGCGGGCCCGGCAGGGCGAGGCGATTGCGGAGGTCCTGCGCGCTGTCGATGCCGACGCGTTTCTCATCGTGGAGGCCCCGGACACTGGCCGCCGTCAGAGCGCGGTGCGGGCGCTGGAGGGGTTTGCGACGGGCCTGGGCTTGCGGCAGCGAACGGCCCTCACCGGCTTCGTCAGCGAGACCGAGCAGGAGATCGCCCTGCTCTACGACCCGGATAGGCTCTCGGCCCGTCATGACCCGCAGGGCGAAACGCTCGACCCGGCAGATGCCGCACAGGGCCTGCGCGATACCGATCCTCCCCGCTTCGATCAGATGTACCCGCTGGACCTGGATGGCGACGGCGAGATAGACTTGCATCGATTCTCGAAGCCACCTCTTGAGGCGGAAGTCGCCTGGCCTGCGGCGGAGCTGACTTTCCGCCTGATAGGCGTGCACGCCAAGTCCAAGGCGCCACACGGCGCGAAGGACGCGCGCGACGCCAAGCGGATTTCGCTGCTGAACCGGCGCAAGCAACTGGCGCAATGTGCGTGGTTACGGGAGCGGGTCGAAGCCCATCTTGACGCAGGCGACGATCTGATCGTGCTTGGCGATTTCAATGATGGACCGGGTCAGGACAAGTATGAACGCATTTTCGGTCGATCCGGTGTCGAAGTAGTCGTGGGTGATCCAGGCAACCCTGAGCGCCTGCTCCGTAATCCCTTCACCAGGCGGCGGATGACGCCCTATGGCGCGCGCCCGTCAACGGCTCGGTTCCACAATCGGGAGAATAAGGGTTACTTGAACGCGCTGATTGACTTCGTGATGCTCAGCCCCGGCCTGGCGTCCCGGACCTCACCGAATTGGCTTATCTGGCATCCGTTCGACGACGAAGCCTGCTTTGGCGACGACAAGCTTCGCCAAGCGCTGCTGGACGCATCGGATCACTTCCCGGTCAGTGTAGATTTGAACGTCTGAAGCCGTGGCCAAATTCATGGACATGAATTTGCAAACTCCTCTGCTAGGAGTATGATTGTCTTGTTCCCAGCTTCCTAAGTCAGCAGGCCTACTGCATCCCGTATTTGTCGATCTGCAACTCATCAATCTTGCGATAGAGCGTTGAGCGGCCAATGCCGAGCCGTCGCGCTGTTTCGCTCATGCGACCCCGGTACAGGGACAGAGCCCGTGAAATCGCCTCTGCTTCGATCTCCAGCAGACGTTTCATATGGCCATCATCCTTGACGTACGGATCCAGGATGGGTTCTGCGACTGCGGCAACCACGCTCGAAAGGGCGCGCTCCGTTGCTGTCTCTGGCGTCTCGGCGGCTCCAAGTCCGTGCAGATCAGAGGCTTTCACCAAGTGGCTGTCAGCCATAACAACCGCGCGGTGGATGGTGTTTTCCAACTGACGGACATTGCCTGGCCAGGGCGCACGTGCAATCGCCTCGATCGCGGACTGCGTAAAGCCCTCCACGGGTATCCCCTCCGCCGCGGCGAACCGTTTGAGGAACATGCGGCTGAGACCCGGAAGATCCTCCCGGCGCTCCCTAAGCGAAGGCAGGCTCAGCGGAAACACACTCAGGCGATAGTAGAGATCTTCCCGGAATGTGCCTTCCGCAATCATCTGCTTCAGGTCGCGGTTGGTCGCCG
>JBCDID010000180.1:0-7364 GCA_038749355.1 Pseudomonadota bacterium
GGGGAACATGGGGCTGCCCATGGCCAAGAATCTCCTCGCCGCAGGGCACCATGTCACAGGTGTAGATCTTAACGCGGAGGCGGTTGCGGCCCTTGTCGAGGCCGGTGGGACGCAAGGCACGGACCCCGCTTCGGCGGTCGCAAATACCCAGATCGTGGTGACAGCCCTGCCTGCCGCCCGGCATTTGAAGGCGGTCTATTGCGGGCAGGGCGGCATCCTCGATCAGGCGCCGAAAGGGACCGTTTTCATAGACTGCTCGACCATCGATACCGCGTCCGCGCGAGAGGTGATTTCCGAGGCTGAAGAGCGCGGGCAGATGATGGTCGACAGTCCCATGTCCGGTGGCGTGGGCGGGGCAACGGCCGGCACTCTGACCTTTATGGTCGGCGGTTCTGAGGCCGCATTCGAGGCCGCGCAACCGGCGCTGGGGGCAATGGGCAAGAACATCTTTCATGCAGGCGGGCCCGGTGCCGGATCAGCCGCAAAGATCTGTAATAACATGATGTTAGCCATACAGATGATCGCAGTGGCGGAGGGATTCAGCCTTGCGGAGAAGCTGGGGCTGGATGCGCAGAAGCTCTACGATATTTCCTCGACCGCGACTGCGCGCTGCTGGTCGCTGAACGACTACTGTCCTGCGCCGGGGCCAGTGCCCGCAGCACCGTCCAATCGGGACTATACACCGGGCTTCGCGGCGGCGCTGATGCTGAAGGATCTGCGGATCGCGATGGAGGCGGCGCAGGGGGCGGGTGCGGCAACCCCGCTCGGCTCTCATGCGACCCAGATTTACGGCATGATGGATCTGGCCGGACAGGCCGAGAAAGACTTCTCCGGCGTCATCGAGTTTCTGAACGGGGTAAGGTAAACATCATAAAAACGACAAAAAATTCCGGCGATTAACTCCCTGTTTGCGATTATCGGGCCAGTGTCACTCCAGTTACAGTGACACGGTTCGGAGTACACGATGAGCATGACCGCCGCGGTTATCCCCTCGTATGAGGATGAAACCGGCCATGACCTTTTGTCGGGCTACCTGGAAACCTTGGCGTTGGTCGAACGCCTGCACCGGCTGCTGCTGGATGTCATCAAGGACGAGTTCGAGCGGGTCGGCAAGTTCGACATAAACTCGGTCCAGGCGCTGCTGCTCTTCAACATCGGGTCCAAGGTCATGACCGCGGGCGAACTGAAGAACCGCGGGTATTATCAGGGCTCCAACGTCTCCTATAACCTCAAGAAACTTGTCGAGCTCGGGTACATCGATCACCAGCGTTGCGATGTGGACCGCCGGTCGGTGCGCGTGCGCCTGACCGACAAGGGCATGGAAGTGCACCAGATGGTGTCCGATCTGTTCCAGCGCCATGCGGAGGAGCTTGGGTCGTCAGACCGCCTACGTTCCGAAGGCATCGACGGGATGAACAACGATTTGCGGTCGGTCGAACGGTACTGGACCGAAGAGATCCGCTACATCTACTGAGCAGTGCGCAGGGCGCTGAGCCGCGGAATGAAGGCCGGCACCCTGCGTTTGTACTCCTCGTAGTCGGGACGCGTGGCGGACAGGCGTTCGTCGAGAAGCGGCGCTCCCGAGACCTTGAGCAGGAAGACGACGATCAGGATCGGTGAAGCCAGCCCGACCCACGCGCCGCCTTCGACGCAGATCATCGCGATGCCGACCCAGAAGACCATCTCGCCGAGGTAGTTCGGGTGCCTGACATGAGCACGCAGGCCGGTCTTCATCAGACTTCCGCTTGGCGCGGAACGTTTGAACTGGTCGAGCTCGTAGTCAGCCCGTGTCTCGATGCTGAGCCCGGATAGTGCAAACAGACAGCCCACAAGCGATAACCAGCCGACAACTTGGTTTGAGGCGACGACGCCTGCAATCGGGCCGATGGCTATCAACCATTGCAGGAACGCCTGCAACACGAACACGATGAAGAAACTCTTCCACCAGAAACTGGGCCCCCAGCTGCGGCGGATTATGGTGTAACGCCCGTCTTCATGGCCTTCGCGGAGCCGTCGCCGCACAAGTACGTAGCCGAGGCGCAGCGACCAGATACAGACCAGCGCGATCAGCAGCTTGGCGCGGTCCGAGAATGCCCCGGCCCCATATGCCGCCACCACCACCTGCACGGCAAAGCCCGGCCCCCAGGCGACGTCCACAAGGCTCACGTCTTGACGTTTGAGGCTGATCGGCCAGATCAGACTGAACCCTATCAGCGCCACCAGAAGCGGCGTGACGAACGGCGCCCACGCTGAAATCTCACCTGCGGATCCTGCCACTGGAACCTCGATTGGCTGCAACCGGCCAGCAGGTAGGGCTACGGCATCCACAGGCAACTGATGCGAATCTGCAGCACTGAAAAATTTACTGTGCCCCACCGCCTCTGTGCAGAGTGGCCTTAACGCTTCTTCAACTTTCTGGCGAACCTTCGCCATGAGATCGTCAAAAAACCGTAGAATTGAGGCAGTCACGCAAAGTTACGCCGTTGAATTCTTAGTAAGTTTGGGTGATATTGGGGTGTAAGCGGTCCGTTAACGGATTGCGTGGAAGATGGAATGAGGCCAGAGCAGGAGCCGCCCGAATGGAGCTTCGGGGTTTCGATTCGTACGATATATCACTCGGCGACGAAATGCGCGGAGAACGCGCCTCCTTGGGCAAGAGTCTCGAGGATGCCGAGCGCGATATGCGAATCAAGGCTCGGATTATCACGGCGATCGAAGACAGCGATATTTCCGGCTTCCCAAATCAAAGCGTGATCGCTGGCTATGTCAGGTCCTACGCGCGATATCTCGGTATGGATGCCGATCTTACATTCCGTCGCTTCTGCGCGGAGTCTGGATATACCTCACCGAGCCTCCAGTCCTCGTCTGCCCTGAACGCGCAGCCTGGCCGGTTCGGTTCGAGGGTCAGAAATGCGAGTGCAGGACCGCTGGCGACAGATCCACTCGGCCGATCCCGCTTTGCGCCGGTCGCGGCATCGACTGGTCTGAGGCCACGTATCTCGCTCGGCGCGTTGACTTCTGCCTGCGCACTGGTCGGATTGATCGCCGCGCTGTCCTACGGTGGCTACGCGTTGCTGCAAGACATCCAGCGGGTAGGGTTCGCCCCGCTTCCGCAGGCACCCAATGTGGTGGTTGACGCCCCGTCCATCGGGACGCCCGAGATTGATACGGCCGCGCTTCCTCGTCCGGCAGCAGAGGATTATGCAGGTGGCGGTGCATTGGCAGAAGTGGTGCTGCCCGCGGAACTGGCAGCGACCGGGCGCGCGGGTCGGGACGGACCGATCTCTGCCATTGACCCGGCGGATGCAGGATTGTTCACCAATCCCGAGCCCGAACCGGTTGAGTTGACTGAGGCATTCGATCCCGCGGACGATCCCACAGCCCGTGATGTAAGCCCGTTGATCACGGCCGAGATCAATCTGGCGGATGTGCCGCAAGGTGTGGTCCTTCGTGCCTCCGAGGATGCCTGGATCAGGGTGCGCGATGACGACAACGCGGTCGTGTTCGAGGGCATCCTCGTGGCCGGCGATAGTTTCGATGTTCCGGAACGCGTCGCGGCGCCGCGTCTCAGGGCCGGAAACGCCGGCGGTATCTACGTGGTAGTCGATGGCATCGCCTATGGTCCGGTGGGTGAGCGGGGACGCGTTGCCTCGAACGTATCGCTTCGCGCCGAGGATATCCGCACCAACATGCCGCAGGCCGAGCCGGATGTGCTCCAGCCAGAGCATGCCGCCGGAACGCAACGGCGCGCAGATGCCGCTCCCTTAGCACGGCAATAGAACCCCTTCGGCAAAAGCCCATAGCGCAACGTTGTTGCTCCGGTCTGTCTCGACAGGTCGACCAAACATGCCTATTTGTTGATCTGAACAGACAGCAGCAGGCGGTTCTGGCATGAGCATGAATTCGATCCGGCCTTGGCGGCATATTGAACGCCGCAAGAGCAGACAGATCCATGTAGGCCCGGTTCCCGTGGGCGGTGACGCGCCGATTGCCGTTCAAACCATGACCAACACGCTCACCACCGACGCAAAGGCCACCATCGAACAGATCATCCGCTGTGCGGAGGCGGGTGCGGACATCGTGCGTGTTTCGGTCCCGGATCCCGACAGCGCCGCTGCCATGCCCGAGATCTGCCGCGAGAGCCCGGTGCCGATCGTCGCGGACATTCATTTCCACTACAAGATGGCGATCCTGTCCGCCGAGGCGGGTGCGGCCTGCCTGCGCATCAATCCCGGCAATATCGGCAAGGCCGATCGGGTGAAGGAGGTCATCAAGGCCGCCAAGGACCATAACTGCGCGATCCGCATCGGCGTGAATGGCGGATCGCTGGAACGGCACCTGTTGGAGAAGTACGGCGAGCCCACCCCCGATGCCATGGTCGAGAGCGGGATGGAGCACATCAAGATCCTCGAGGACAACGACTTTCACGAGTTCAAGATCTCGTGCAAGGCGTCCGACGTCTTCATGTCCTCGGTGGCCTATCAGGAGCTTTCCACCCAGACCGATGCCCCGATCCATCTCGGCATCACGGAAGCAGGTGGCAAGACCACGGGCACCATCAAGTCCGCCATAGGCTTGGGACAACTGCTCTGGTTCGGCATCGGCGACACCATGCGGGTGTCCCTCAGCGCGGACCCCGAAGAGGAAGTCAAGGTTGGCTTCGAGATCCTCAAATCCCTCGGCCTGCGCCATCGGGGTGTGAACATCATCTCGTGCCCGTCCTGTGCGCGTCAGGGGTTCGACGTCATCAAGACGGTCGAGAAACTGGAAGAACGCCTCGAGCACATCAAGACGCCAATGTCGCTCTCGATCATCGGCTGTGTGGTCAATGGTCCCGGCGAGGCTCTGATGACCGATGTCGGCTGGACCGGCGGCAAGGGGCACGGAATGGTCTATCTCGGTGGCATGAAATCCCACCGGATGGACAATGCCGACATGATCGAACACATCGTCGAGCAGGTCGAGAGGAAGGCTGAAGAGCTTGAGGAGGAACGGGCGGTCCCGGCTCAAGCAGCAGAATGAGGCGATTGAGGAAGAGTTTGACCTGGCTTCTCGTCGTTGCAGTCGTGGCCATGGCAGGCGTTGCCGTCGGCTTCCGGTTTGTCGGGCATGATCCCTCCATCTGGCACGCGGATCCCCTGACCACCGACCGGACCGGGCGTCCCAACGATTTTCTGGCAGGCCCGGCAGGTGCGATGGCCTCAGAGCCTGACGCGGCTTTGGCGGGCCGGGATCTGCCGCCGCGCGAACTGCTGTTTCTCTTCAACTCGATCGCTTCGAACGCCCCGCGCACACGGGTGATTGGTGGAAAGCTGGACGATCTGCATGTGACATATGTTCAGCAGAGCGCCCTGTTTGGGTTTCCCGACTATATCTCGGTAAAGGTGGTCGAGGAGGGGGATGGCTCGGCCCTGGCCATCTGGTCGCGCTCGCGCTTTGGCTATTCCGACATGGGCGTCAATCGGGACAGGGTGGAGCGCTGGCTGGCGGCCATGGGCGGTTGAGAGGATAGCAAGCGGCCATGTCGCTGGCGCGACGGCTCGCTGGCGCTCGCCTGCCGGCTGCGCCGTCAGATGGCCGCAGCTGGGCGCCCAGATCAACCGTTGCGCTGTAACCTCAAACGCTTGGGCAGCCTTCGGACACCTGTCGCCATGTCGGATTGTTCAGTGACATGGAGCACCGGGCCGTGAACTGACGCGACCCGATCTGCAGGCAAGTGGTGCGGCCAAGCTCGATCCGCTCCCCGTGACTGTCCGTGCAGAAACACTCAGGGTAGCGGAAACCCTCCTTGGGTTTCGGCGGGTTATACAAGCCCTGTGCGTTCAGGACCTTCGGAGGTTTCGCATCACCCGAAATTGCTGGTGTCGCGGCACCCATTGCCATCGCGGCAATCGCAATCATCCAAAGCTGTTTCATGGTCAGAAAGTACACGCTGAAGTATGAAACTGCAACGAACGGCTTGACGAAAGGCCGCCCTGCGCGGCAGTTGGGCGCATGATCCCCGCCGAACGTCTCCGTGAAATCACCGAACGGTTCGCCTTTGTTGAGGCGAAGATGTCTGCGGTCACCAATCCCGAGGAGATCGCAAGCCTTGGCCGGGAGTATGCGGAACTGCGCGATGTGGTCGAGCATATCGAGGCGTGGCAGAGCGCTCAGGCGGAACGCGCCGGGGCGGAGGAGATGCTGGCCGACCCGGAGATGGCGGAGCTTGCCCGGGCCGAGATCGACGCACTCAACGAGGCGATGCCGGGTTTGGAGAAGGCCCTTCTGACCGCATTGCTCCCCAAGGATGCCGCCGACGCGCGCCCTGCGATCCTCGAGATCCGTCCGGGAACCGGTGGCGACGAGGCGGCGCTGTTCGCCGGCGACCTTCTTCGCATGTACCAGCGTTTCGCCGACGGGCAGGGTTGGCGGACCGAGATGATCTCCGAGAACCCGGCGGAACTTGGCGGATACAAGGAAGCGGTCATGGCTGTGCGCGGAGACGGCGTCTTCGCCAAGCTGAAGTTCGAGAGCGGAGTGCACCGGGTACAGCGCGTACCCGAGACCGAGAGCCAGGGCCGGATACACACCTCCGCCGCCACGGTCGCAGTGTTGCCGGAAGCGGAGGAGGTCGACATCGATCTCCCCGCATCCGACATTCGCATCGACACCATGCGGGCGTCGGGCGCGGGTGGTCAGCACGTCAACACCACCGATTCTGCGGTCCGCATCACCCATGTCCCGACCGGGATCGTCGTGACCTCGTCCGAGAAGTCGCAACATCAGAACCGCGCCATCGCGCTGCAGGTTCTGCGCACGCGGCTCTTCGACATGAAACGTCAGGAGGCCGAGGCCGAACGGGCCGCCGAGCGCAAGGGGCAGGTTGGCTCCGGCGACCGTTCCGAGCGCATACGCACCTACAACTTCCCGCAAGGCCGCCTGACAGATCACCGCATCAACCTTACGCTCTACAAGCTCGATCAGGTTATGCAGGGCGACTTGAGCGAGGTTGTCGATGCGCTGATCGCGGAGGATCAGGCGGCGCGCCTCGCGGAGATGCAAGGGTGATCAGGCAAGCCTGGCTGGCCGATGCAGCAGATAGATTGGCGAGTGCGGGCGTCCCCGATGCCATGCGCGATGCGCGGCTGCTGCTGCGCTGGGTGCTGGATGCACGGGCCGAGGATATGAACGAAGCGCTGCGCGTGCCCGGCAGCGCAAGAGAACAAGACGCGTTCCATGCCGCTGTCGCACGACGCGCCAACCGTGAGCCTCTCAGCCATATCACCGGCACACGGCTGTTCTGGGGCCGCGGGTTCCGGGTCAACGGCCATGTGCTCGACCCACGACCCGAGACCGAGTGTCTTGTCGCCGAAGCCCTGCAC
>JBCDID010000181.1:0-7356 GCA_038749355.1 Pseudomonadota bacterium
CGACCAACGCGTCGGGGTCGACCTCCAGCCCATAGGTCTCCTCCAACCGCAGCAACTCGGCACGTACCTCCGCGGCACCCTGCGCCAGCATCGCCCCACCTTCGGAGCCAAGCATGATGTTCATCCATGGCGACAAGGCTGAGATCCGCAAGCCTGCCGATGCCATCGCCTTGGGAATCGGGATGGTGCACCAGCACTTCATGCTGGTCCCGACCTTCACCGTCCTGGAGAACGTCATGCTTGGCTCCGAAGGTGGGGCGATGCTGGCGCAGGGTGCCGCGGAGGTACGTGCCGAGTTGCTGCGGTTGGAGGAGACCTATGGGCTGGAGGTCGACCCCGACGCGTTGGTCGGAGATCTTCCCGTCGGGCTACAGCAGCGCGTTGAGATCCTGAAGGCGCTCCGCCGCGGTGCGAAGATCCTGATTCTTGATGAACCGACCGGCGTGCTTACGCCCGATGAGACTGAGCGGTTCTTCGATATCCTTCGTGGCCTGCGCGACGACGGGGTCACGATCCTGCTGATCACCCACAAGCTGGCCGAGATCATGGCGGTCTGCGACGCGGTTTCCGTCATGCGACGCGGGAACATGGCCGGGCACCGGGTGCCCACTCAGACCTCGCGCGAGGAACTGGCCGAGCTGATGGTGGGCCGCAAAGTGTTGCTGGCCGCCAAGCGCTCGGACACGGTGCCCGGCGAGGTCGTTCTACGGGCCGAGGGCCTGAGCCTTCGCGATACGAACGGCGCCCCCCGCCTGCGTGATGTCGGGCTGGAGATCTGTGCAGGCGAGATCCTCGGCGTGGCAGGGGTGTCTGGGAATGGCCAGTCCGAACTGCTGGAGGTCTTGTCTGGGATCGCCCCGGTCCAAAAGGGGCACTTCGAGATCACCGGGCGTCGTGTGGATCGCGCACATACTGCAGACCCTGCGAGGATGCGGGAGATTGGGCTTGCCCATGTGCCCGAGGACCGGCATCGGCGCGGCATGGTCCTGCCCTTCGAGGCTCGGGAGAACGCCGTGCTGGGCTATCCGAATGGTGGGGGCGAGGGTCTGTGGTGTGTGCCCGACGCGATGACCGCGACCGCGCAACCGATGATCGAGACCTTCGACGTCCGCCCGCCCAATCCGCTGCTGCCCGCGCGCGGCTTCTCCGGCGGTAATCAGCAGAAACTGGTCATGGCCCGCGAGATCGGGGCCGCGCCAAAGGTGCTGCTGGTCGGCCAGCCGACCCGCGGTGTGGATATCGGGGCGATTGAGTTCATCCACTCCCAGATCGTGGCACTAAAGGATCAGGGATGTGCGATCCTGCTGGTCTCGGTGGAGCTGGACGAGATCCTCGCGTTGTCTGATCGGGTCATGGTGATGAATGCAGGCCGCGTGGTCGGGACCGTGGCCCGCCATGATGCGAGCCTCGAGCGGCTGGGGCTGATGATGGCGGGGGAGGCGGCATGATCTGGCCCTGTGGGCGCGGGTGCATCATGGATGCACCCTACGCGGTGCTTTGCAGCGATGTGCCGCGTAGGGTGCATCCGCCCCGCAAGCGGGGTAGATGCACCCGTGAGGGGATGGAGCCATGACGCCGTTGCCGCGCTGGGCCGAGATCGGGCTGTTGCCATTGGTGAACGTCGCGCTGGCGCTGTTTTTCTCGGGGCTTGTGATCGCATTGATCGGAGAGGATCCGTTCCATGCGCTCTCGGTCATGCTGCAAGGCGCGTTCGTCTATCCGGGCAGCCTCGGCTACACGCTCTACTACACCACCAACTTTGTCTTCACCGGTCTCGCGGTCGCCGTCGCCTTCCATGCCATGCTGTTCAATATCGGTGGCGAGGGGCAGGCGATGCTGGGTGGCCTCGGCGTCGCACTCGCGTGCCTAGCACTTGACCCCTACATGCCTGGCATTGTGGTCATCCCTGTCGCCATTCTTGGCGCCGCCGCGTTCGGAGCCGCATGGGCGTTCATCCCCGGCTGGCTCCAAGCCTATCGCGGTAGCCACATCGTCATCACGACTATCATGTTCAACTTCATCGCAGCCGGGCTGATGGTGTGGCTGCTATCCGGCCTCTTGCGCAGCGGAGGTCAAGGCTCGCCGCAGACCCGCTTCTTTGCAGAGGGCGCGTGGTTGCCGCGTGTCCACGAGATCCTGAACGCCATCGGGATCAAAGCCGCGTCTTCGCCGCTGAACCTCTCGTTCATCATCGCTCTGCTGGCCTGCGTCGGGGTATGGTTGCTGATCTGGCGTACCAAGTTCGGCTATGCCCTGCGCGCCATGGGCCATTCGCCGGATGCGGCCGCCTATGCGGGTATCCCCGTCCGGCGCATGACCGTCATCGCCATGGCGATCTCAGGTGCTCTGGCGGGGTGCATGGCGCTGAACGAGATCCTCGGGGTGCAACACAAGCTCGTTTTGAACTTCTCGGCAGGCTACGGGTTTACTGGCATCGCCGTCGCCCTGATGGGCCGCAACCACCCGGTGGGGATCGTGCTCGCGAGCCTCCTGTTCGGTGCGCTCTACCAGGGTGGCGGAGAGCTCGATTTCGAGTTCAAGACCATCACCCGTGAGATGGTGCTGGTGATCCAGGGCCTGATCATCCTGTTCTCGGGAGCGCTGGCGAACATGATGGTGCCAATTCTGATCCGGGCCGTGGGGAGGCGTAAGGCCGATGCCTGAGCTCTGGATCGATATCCTCCGCATCCTTGACGGGACGCTGCGGCTGGCAACGCCGTTGATTCTTTGTGCCATGGCGGGGCTGGTCTCCGAGCGGTCGGGCGTCATCGACATCGGGCTGGAGGGGAAGCTGCTGGCCGGGGCCTTTGCTGCCGCTGCCACGGCGTCGCTTACAGGGTCGGCATGGCTTGGGCTCATGATGGCAATCGTCGTCGCCATGTCGTTATCTGCGGTCCATGCCTTCGCCTGCATCACCCATCGGGGCGAGCAGATTATCAGCGGTGTAGCGGTGAACATACTCGCCTCCGGGCTGACGGTCGTGATCGGCATTGCGCTGTTCCAGCAGGGCGGTCAGACACCTCCACTGGGTACTGACGAGAGGTTCCGTCCAATTGCCTTGCCGTTGTCCGAGACCCTGTCAGGTGTGCCCTATCTCGGTCCGCTCTATGCCGAGCTGATCTCGGGTCACAATTTGCTCGTCTATGTCGCGCTGATGGCTGTCGCAGTTGTCTGGTGGATGCTCTACCGCACGACTTTTGGCCTGCGCCTGCGCGCCGTCGGGGAAGCGCCGGAGGCTGTGGACAGTGCCGGGATCTCGGTCACGTGGCTGTGCTATCGTGGCGTGCTGATTGCGGGGCTGTTGTGCGGGATCGCGGGTGCGTATCTGTCGACGGCGCATGGCGCGGGGTTCGTGCGGGAGATGTCGGCAGGCAAGGGCTTCATCGCGCTGGCGGCCATGATCTTCGGCAAGTGGCGGCCGGGTCTCGCGCTCGTGGCCTGCCTGCTCTTCGGTTTCCTCGACACGGTCGCACCGCGTCTGCAAGGGGTGGAATTGCCCCTGATCGGAGAGGCCCCTGTCGCCCTGATCCCTGTCTTGCCGTACGTCTTCACGGTCATCCTGCTCGCCGGGTTCTTCGGTCGCGCAGTGCCGCCGAGGGCGTTGGGCACGCCTTATGTGAAGGAACACTGAGGCCGGGTGCTCAGGTCACAAGCGACCGGATCACGATCCACAAGCCCAAGGCCAGAAGCGCATAGAAGAAGAGGCGGCGGAACATTGCCTCCGACAGGCGTTTGCGCGCCCAGGTGCCGAGGATCATGCCGTAGATTGCAGGGATGATGGCAGCGAGGGACATCCAGCCGAGTTCTACCGTCCACATGCCTTGTGTGCCGAGCGTAGCCGCAACAGCAAGCGTAGACAGGGTGAAGAGCATCCCCATGGCCTGCACTAGCTGCTCTCTCGGTAGTCCGATGGCTTGCAGGAACATCACGCCTGGCACAACAAACGAGCCGGTTAGCCCGGTCAGCATGCCATTGGCTAGCCCGAAACAGGGCGCGGCCCAAGGCTCGCCCGCACGGTCAATCGTGATCCGAACGCCTGCTATGTTCAGCCCGGCATACGTCACGAGCAGTAGACCGAGCAGCATGGTCAGCCAGTTCAGGTCGAACGTGTTCAACCCCTGCGCGCCGATCCAGACCGTTGCCGTGGCCACCGCAAGAAAAGGCCATATCCGCAGGAAGACCTCCCGTGTGTGGCCGCCTACCGACGCCTGCCAGAGGTTCGTCACAAGAGACGGCGCCGCCATCAGAGCCATGGCCGAGGGCAGATCCAGCACCAATGTCATGAGCCCGAGGCTGACGGTTGGTAACCCCAATCCGATCACCCCCTTCACCATCCCGGCCAGCAGGAAGACACCTGTACCAAGCAACAGCAGCGTCACGTCGATCATGGGTTGAGCCTAGACCGACCGGGGCCGATGCGCCTAGCGTCAATCCGCAGGTAGGGCGACCACACCTTTAACTGCACCAAACGCTGACAGGACAGCGCCCACGGAGTAGAGTGAGAGCCCGATCAAGCTCATCTCGGCGAACGCGACGCGGCCCTCTACGATTTGAAGGGCGAAGATCAGGAACGGTCCCAGCGCCGTGATTGCACCGATCGTCAGTGTGGAGACCAGGGCCACGGCTTCTTGCAACGCATAGAGTGGCGGGATGATGAGCAGGAGACCTATACCAACGATCCAGACGACCTCGGCCGCGGGTAGCGGCGCCTTGCCTTCCACGCCTGCCGCCGCCAGCACCCCAGCCGCGAGGACGTAAAGCGGGAAGCGCAGCCCGAAAACCACGCCAGGACCCACGCCTTTGCGGTCAATCCGTTGGCACAGGATCAGGAGCCATGTGAAGAACACGCCGTCCGCGACCGCGAGCGCGAGCCCGCCAACGCCCACCCACCAGCCTCCACGCACGAAACCTGAGGCACCGCTGAGTGTAACCCAGGCAAGGAACAGCATGGCCGCGCCCATGATCAGAATACCCACGAACTCTATGCGGTTTCGCAGTGCCTCGCCTTCTGGCACGTTGAGCTTGTGCACTGCCCAAGCCGTGATGGGCATGATCCCCGCGCCGATGGTGTAGGCGATGGCGGGCTCGATCACCTGTACGGCGCCCAGATACGTCACCCAAGCAAACACAGCGGTAATGTTGATCTGCCAGAGGAGACGCGGTTGGGCGCAGGCTCGTTTCAGTTCAACAGGCCGCGCCACCGCGGCCCAGCCCACAAACGCCGCGACCGTGATGACGAAGACCAGCGCGCCGAACAGGAAGCTGTCGATGCGTTGGAACACATTGCCGAAGAACACGAACTGCACGGCCTCAAGGCTGACAAAGACCAGCGCCCAGAGGATGCCAATGACGGCAGGACGGGCCAAAGCCACGAGGTCAGAAGTCCTTCTTCCATTGGAGGCCGACTGAGGAGGAGCCACCAGCCTCAACCTCACCTTCCACTTGGATATCCTCGAGGATGTCGATCTCGACCACCACGGACGTCCCGCCCTCACCGCTTAGGGACTGCTTTGTGCCGACCCAAATGTCCTCTGTCACTTGCTTGCCGGCAGCGACTGAAGCATTGCCGTCCGCATCCTGCTCCACGTTCAGGCTGTCCAGCCCGACCGCCCCGCGCACCGAGTCGAGCGTGCCGCCGCCGCCATCCATCAGCGTCGCGAGCCCCAGCGCCAACTGGATCGCCTGGCTCCCGGTCAACGCTTGGGAGGATTTGCCGAAGATGGTGCGTGGCAGCACTTCGTCCTCCGGCAGGCTCGGGGTTGAAGAGAACCCAAGCTGCGGGTCAGAGGCGGTGCCATCCACCACGATCCGCCCGGTCAGGTCCGAGGTCTGCCGCTCCAGGACGACGTCTACTCTCGGGTCGATCTTGGTGCCGCCATCGAAGTCGATGCGCCCGCGGGAAAGGTCGAAGGCCTTACCAATCAGGTCCAGCCGTCCGCGCACCCGCTCAATCCGGCCCGTGATCCGGGGTTTGGCAGCATCTCCGCGGATTGCCAACCCCATTTTCCATTCACTGTCCAGCCCGCGCCCGCGTACGAACATCCGTCCAGGCGCATTCACGACCAGCGACAGGGTAACCGAGCTGCTGTCATCTCGGGCTTCCGGCTCCGGCTGCCCCTTGATGAGTACATCACCAAGCTCCACGATCCCGGGAGGATTGGCGTTGACCAGCCGCACCTCGGCTTCGTCGATGGTGATCTGTCCGGTGACATTCAAGCCGCTGGTTGGGCCCTTCACGACGATCTCGCCATCCAGCCGTGCAAGGATATCATCTCGGCGCACCAGTACGGCCCGGTCGATCGTTGTGGTCAGGTCGATGCCGGAGGCGTCCAGTGCTACGGTTCCCTCGGTGGTCACGGTTCCCGTCGCTCCGTCCGAGCCGTTGACCGACAAACCCAGGTCGCCTCCTGGCGCGAGGTTTGTCGTGATCTCCAGATCGGTCAGGATCGTGCCCGCGTCGAGGTTCTGGTAGCCGCCATCCGTAACCGCTATCCCACCCGTAATCTGTGGGGCGGAGATATCGCCGGACACACCAAGATCTACCTTCGTGGTCCCGGTCAGCACATGCCCGGGCGCAGGCACCAGGGCCCAAAGGTCACCTATCTCACCCTCCCAGTTCACTTGGGCGGAGACCGGGCCGCGCTCTGCGACGCTGGGCAGGGCAGTGCTCGCGACAGGCAGCTGCACTGAAAGTCGCAGTGGCTGACCGAAGTCGCCGGTGATCGTGGCGTCTATGTTGGCCGCGCGCCCCTCCCAGTCGAGCCGCGTGTCTAGAGACAAGGCTCCCGTGGCATCGATGCCTTCGAATACAACATCGCGTCCGCTGATGGTCCCGGAGGCCAGCCTGCGGCGTGTGTCGAACTCGAGTGCTGCGTCCAGACCGCCGCGTTTCAGCGGAATGTCGGCGAGCGATTTCAGGAAGCTCAGGTCCGGGGCTGACAAACGCAAGCCGCCGGAGATAGGGCCGCCATAGCTGGTGACATCTCCTGCCAGGCTCCCGCCTTTGGGGAGCGAGAGGTCGAGCCCTTTGAGCCCCAAAACGCCGCCGCGCGATGTCACTCGGAGCGGCGCGTTCAGGGCGATCTTTGCATCGTCCAATGCAGCCTGAGCCTCGCGTATCGTTGCACGAACTGTTGGCGTGGAGACGTCTGCCTGCCCACGGGCTTCAGCCGCCAGAACGCGCTTGTCCAAAAGGCCCTCGACTGTCGTGTCGAAGCTAAGCCGGGACAACGGACCATTCACATTCGTGCTTATCGAAGCCAGGGAGAGGCCACCGCTCGCGAGGTCCCTCGCCTCCAAGTTCGCCTTTGCCGATGGTCTCCCCAGAACGTCCAAAAGCATAGCCTTGGCCCGTGC
>JBCDID010000182.1:0-7354 GCA_038749355.1 Pseudomonadota bacterium
GCAGATACTGGTAGACCAGCTTGCTGGAATGGCCCCGCTCTTCGGGTGTCATGCCACCATCCCCGGTGGTGGTAGAGGTGCCCGCCTCAGACGCGCCGCGGCCCAGCGCTTCTTTTGCAGGACCTGAAAGCGCGCCAAAGGACATGCCTGCGATCGTGATGGGGATATCCAGCTCGAGCGGGTTTTCCGCGTGCAGGCCGCCGATGGTCACGTTCGTCTCGCACTTCTCGCGGTACCCTTCGAGCGGGTAGCGGGAGATGGAGGCGCCCATAAAGAGCAGATCGTCGAAAGAGGGCACCTTGCGCTTCGCCCCGCCCCCGCGAATGTCATAGATGCCGGTCGCGGCCGCCCGCCGGATGTCGCTATTGACGTCCTGGGTAAAGGTGGCCGACTGCCGGGGCGTGGTGCGCGGGATGGGCCTTGGATCGTGTTTGTTCATGTCTCAGTTGCCTCAGTACGCGCCAGCATTGTCGACGTCGAAGTTGTAAAGGTTCCGGGCAGAGCCGTAGCGGGTGAAGTCCTTGGGATCGGCCTCGATCCCGGCCTCATCGAGAAGCTCTTGCAGCAGCTCCAGATGCTCGGGCCGCATCTCTTTCTTCACGCAGTCCGCACCGAGGCTCTTGACCGACCCGCGCACAAAGAAGCGCGCCTCGTAGCAGCTGTCGCCCAGCGCATCGCCCGCATCGCCGCAGACTACCAGGTTGCCGGACTGCCCCATAAAGGCCGACATGTGCCCGATGGAGCCCTGAACGACGATGTTGACTCCTTTCATGGAGATCCCGCAGCGGGAGGAGGCATTGCCCTTGACGACAATCATGCCGCCGTGGGCCGTCGCACCAAGGTACTGGCTGGCGTCCCCGTCGATGACGATCTTGCCTGACATCATGTTCTCCCCGGTCCCGGGACCAGCGGAGCCCTTGATGTTCACGGTCGCCTGCCGGTTCATGCCCGCGCAGTAGTAGCCGGTCGATCCCAAGACAGAAACCTCGATGGGCGCGTTCAGGCCGCAGGCGATGGCGTGAGCCCCCTTAGGATTGACGATTTCCCAGGCGGTCTGGTTGGTGTTCTCCGCCTGGGCATGCAGGGTCTTGTTGACCTCGCGCAGGCCAATCTCGGCCAGATCGAGACGTTGCATCTTACGCCGCCTTCTCAGTTGTGGTGGGTGCAGCGCCGTGGCTCCAGAAATAGACCGTCGCGGGCTCAGGCTCCCACACGCGGGCTTCCTCGATGCCGGGCAGGTTAACGAGCGCGCGATACTCAGAGCCGAAGGCGACATATTGCTCGGTCTCGGCCATCACTGCGGGCTTGCAGGCGATCGGGTCGCGCACCACACCAAAGCCGTCCTTGGTACCCACGACGAAGGTGAAAAAGCCGTCGAGATCATCCAGTGAGCTCTCCAGCGCCTCGCCAAGGCTCGCCCCCTCCCGCATCCTCCAGGTGAGATAGGCGGCGCCAACTTCGGTGTCGTTCTCTGTCTCAATGTAGATCCCTTCCCGGCGCAATCTGCGGCGCAGGGAGTTGTGATTCGACAGCGACCCATTGTGCACGAGGCACTGGTCATCGCCGGTGTTAAAGGGGTGCGCGCCCATGGTCGTGACAGCAGATTCGGTGGCCATCCGCGTATGGCCAATCCCGTGGGTGCCCGCCATGCCGGCGATGCCGAAGCGGTCGGCCACATCCCGAGGCAGGCCGACCTCCTTGTAGATTTCCAGCGTCTCCCCCCGGCTCATCACCCGGACATCAGGGCGGATCGCAGCGAGAGACGCACGCACCTCGCCTGCCTTCGTCGCGTCGATATGCAGGACCGCATGAGTTGAATTGACGCTCATATCGACAGAGACGCCAAGCGCTTTGCCTAAATCTTGGGCAAGCCCGTCGAAATCCGTCTCTGGCACGGGGGACTGTACGGTGAACTTCATCTTGCCCTCTGATCCGGCGCCGTAGATGGCGACACCGGCGCTGTCGGGGCCCCGGTCCGTCATGGTAATAAGCATATCCGTCAAAAGCTTGCCCAGCTGCGGCTCAAGCGACGGGTCCTTTAAGAACAATCCAACAATGCCACACATGGGCGCCATCCCTCCCTAAGATACTGGTTTGAGCAAACAACATTTCTTTCAGCCCCACAACCGTCAGGAATATAATTTTCACATCAGGCAAAAAAATCTAGGCAGATCGGACTTCTTCTGGTTGAGTTGCGTCAAGCGCCTGTGACTCCAAGCGCACTAGACGGGCGCATTTTCATTCTAGCACGGAGGGACCTGTAGAAGAACAACTTGCCGAACTCGCCGCCCAAGTGGCCGCGATGGAGGCCAAAGGCAACTTCACCAACACCATGTTTGCCGAGGCCTATTATTATCTCACCATCCCACTGATGATCATCATCCACGCGGGCTTCCTCGCCTACGAGATGGGCGCTTCCCGGGCCAAGAACGCGCTCTCCTCCGGGGTGAAGAACATCCTGGCCTTCGCCTTCGTGATCCCGGCCTTCTACTTCTTCGGCTGGTGGGTCTACTGGGCCTTCCCCACGGGTCTTTCCCTGTCCGAAGGCGCCAATGGCATCTCGGGCGCGGCCTATGCCAACTCCATCGCACTGTCCTGGGGCGAAAGCGCCGCCTTCATGGGGCCAAACACCGAAGACCAGATCGACGGCGTTTTCTGGGGGGCCTTCACGCTCTTCGCGGCGACCACGGCCTCCATCATGTCGGGCGCGGTGATCGAGCGGATTCAGACTGTGGGCTTTGTCATCCTCGCCATCGTGCTGGGCGGCTTCAGCTGGACGCTTGCGGCGGCCTGGGGCTGGCACGCAGATGGCTGGCTGGTGACCCAGTGGGGCGTGCATGACTTCGGCGCGGCTGGCCTTGTGCACGCGGTTGCGGCCTTCTTTGCCCTGGGCGTGCTGATCAACCTCGGCCCGCGCATCGGCAAGTTCAATCCGGACGGCACCGCGAACGAGCTTCCCGGCCACAACATGCCCTTCACGGCGACCGGCCTGATGCTGATCATTGTCGGCTTCTGGGGCTTCCTGATGGCCTGTCTTGTTGTCGGTGGAGAGGCATGGTCCTGGGGTGGCAACTACACCACCATCTACGGCACCCCCACCAATCTCGGCGCGCTGGCCTTCAACATCCTGATGTCGGTTGCTGGTGGCATCATCGGGGCCTGGGTCATGACCAAGGATCCTTTCTGGATGATGTCGGGCGCCCTGGCCGGGATTATCTCCTGCGCCTCGGGTCTCGACCTCTACTACCCTGCGCTGGCCTTCATCATCGCCTTTGCCGCTGGTGTCCTGCTCAAGCCCGCCGCTGGCGTGCTGGAGCGGATGGGCATTGACGATGCGGTCGGCGCGGTGACGGTGCACGGCACCATCGGCGTCTTCGGGATGCTGGTGCTGGGCATCACGGCCTCGGGCTATCCCGCCCACGTCGGCGAAGGGGCGGCGACCGTCTCCTTCATCGGCCAGCTCGTCGGCACGGTGGTCTTCGTCGCGATCGGCCTGGTCTCGGGCTACGTCGTGTCGCTGATCCTCAAGATGGCGGGCATGCTGCGTGTGCCAGAGGCGGCGGAGATCGCCGGTCTCGACACCGTCAAGGTGCCTTCGCAGGCCTATCCCGAGGGCATCGTCGCCTCGGCCCCACCCGCTGAATAAGGAGAAAGAGATATGGGATTTCCATTCGATAACGGCGGCACCTGGACGGACGTGTCCGGCCCGATCTTCATGGGGGCCGGCACCTCGGCCCCGGGCGTCTATGCCCTGATCGGGATCGTGATCTGCATCGTGGCTCTGGCCATCGGCCAACGCGTTGAATCCGCCAAGTACTCAAAGCACAAGTAAGGCTGCGAGACAGGAAAGGGCCGACTACGAGGCGATCCGCACCAAGGCTGGCCTGATGGATGTCTCGGGCCTCAAGAAGGTCCATGTCGTGGGCGCCGATGCGGCCTACGTCATCGACCGGGTGACCACCCGCAATGTCGAGAAGATCGCGCCGGGGCGCTCTACCTATGCCTCCATCCTCGATAGCCGCGGGCTCTTTGTGGATGACTGCATCATCTACCACATCGCGGTAAACTCCTGGCTGGTGGTGCATGGCACCGGTACGGGGATGGAGCAGCTGACCTCTGTCGCAGCAGGCAAGAACTGCTCCGTCATCTTTGACGATGACCTGCGCGACATGTCGCTGCAGGGGCCGAAGGCCGTCGACATCCTCGAGCCTGATGTGCCCGGCATCCGCGATCTTGCCTATTTCGGCCTGATGCAGACCCGGCTCTATGGTTGCAACGTGATGATCTCGCGCACCGGCTATACGGGCGAGCGGGGCTACGAGATTTTCTGCCGCCGCAAGGATGCGGTGAAGATATGGGATACAATCTTGGAGAACGGCGGCGACAACGTGCGCCCAACGCAGTTCAGCACGCTCGATATGCTGCGCATCGAGAGTTACCTGCTCTTCTACCCCGGCGACAATTCCGAGACTTTCCCCTTCGCAGATGGCACGCCCGCGGGCGACAGCTTGTGGGAGCTGGGGCTCGATTTCACCGTCTCCCCCGGCAAGGAAGGCTTTATCGGGGCCGAGAACCACTATGCCATGAAGGGCAAGGAGCGGTTCAAGATCTTCGGCGTTCAGCTGTCTGGTGACGCGATGGACCAGATGGAGATGAACGCCCGCGTTCTTCACGAGGGCGAAGACGTCGGTGTCGTCACCTACGGCCTCTCGTCTGAACTGAACGGCTACTCCGTCGCCATCGCGCGGCTCGATCCCTCGGTCGCGAAGGCGGGCACGGCGCTGACCGTCAAGCAGCCCGACGGGACCGAGCTTGCCGCGACGGCCGAGGAGATGCCCTTCTACGACAAGGACAAAGCCGTCCGCACCGAGAAAGGGTAGGAAACCGGAACGGGCGCGCCGAAAGAAGGCGCGCCCTTCCGACACAAGGCCAGCAAGGGGACGCGAGCCATGTCAAAATTCAACTTTCCGGAAAGCATCAAGAGCCGCCCGGTCTATGGCACGCTAGAGCCGCGCCCGGGCAAGGCGCACCTGATGGTCGCTGATGCCGAAGGGGCTGAGGCGATCCTTGAGCTTGCGGGCCGCGACGCCGATCTGATGGGCAAGGCCCACATCATCTACATTCCGAAGGGCACGGGCCAGACCTACACCGCCAAGCTGAAGGCCTTGAACCCGGCGCAGTACTACGAAGGCCCCTCCTATCCTGCTGCTGTTCAGCGGCTGCGGCATGTCCTCGCCAATGCACACCAAGGCCTGCAGGTCTACCTGACCGGGACCGAAGGGCTCATGGGCCAGGCTCAGAACGAGGCGATGCAGGCGGGCATCCCCCACACCTCCATCCAGACAGAACACCGAGGATCCGTCGCCCGGCGCATGCAATGCGTGCACTGCAAGGGCATCACGGAGGATGTGATGTACGACCCCTTCCAGTGTTCCCACTGTGGCCTGCACCTCTTCGTACGTGACCACTATTCCCGTAGGCTTGCCGCCTATCAGGGGGTCTGCATTGACGCCGAAGACCCCGGCAATGTCCCCGAACCCGTGGAGCTGTATAAATGAGCGCCGCCCCCCAAAAAGCCAAAGCCGGGGCAGAGCAGATCCCCGTCACCGTCAGCGCAGTCGTGCCCCTGAACGATCTTATCACGCGTTTTGAGTTCAGCCGCACCGATGGCCAGCCTTTCCCGACCTTCTCGGGCGGCGCCCATACGGTCGTGACCATGAACGACGACGGACGCACCCGGCTGAACCCCTATTCGCTCATGTCGGATCCGGCCGATACCTCGACCTACGCCATTTCCGTCCGGCGGGATGATGCGGGGCGGGGCGGGTCGCTTTTCATGCATCAGCGGGTCAAGGTTGGTGACGAGATGACGATCACCTACCCGGTGAACCTCTTCTCGCTCGATTTGCGCGCCCGCAAGCATCTGTTCTTCGCGGGCGGCATTGGGATCACGCCCTTCATGTCGATGATCGACCAGCTTGAGCGGATGAACGGCGACTGGGAGCTGCACTATTCGGTTCGGACCGAAGCGCTTGGCACCTATGTGCGGGAGCTGTCCTACAAGTTTCCGAATAAGGTCCACGTCTATTACGACGATCAGAACCAGGCGATCCCGCTGGAGGACCTGCTGGATGGCCAGCCCCTGGGCACCAACGCCTATGTCTGCGGGCCAAAGGGCATGATCGACTGGGTCCATGCCACCGCCTCGGCCGCAGGCTGGCCCGAGGCGCAGGTCCATTCCGAGGAATTCCTTGCGCCTGCGCCCGGCAAACCCTTCGAGGTGCGGCTGTGCAAATCCGACAAGACCATTCAGGTCGGCGAAAACGAAAGCCTGCTTGAGGCGATGGAGCGGGAGGGTGTCGAAGCGCCCTTCCTCTGCCGCGGCGGTGCTTGCGGGCAGTGCGAAACCGATGTCGTCGCCCACGAGGGGGACTTTATCCACCGCGATCACTGGCTGGACGATGATCAGCACGCCAGCGGGGACAAGATCATGCCCTGCGTCAGCCGGTTTGTCGGCAAATCCCTGGAGCTTGACAGATGACCATCCAATTCAACGAAGAGACCTTCCGCGACGACTATTCGTTCTACAACTCGGACTGGGCGATCAAGCGCTTCCCCTTCCCGTTCCACGAAGACAGCTACATGTATTCGGTCAACATGGAGCAGCATCGCGGCGGCCCGGAGGGGTCGGTCTATGAGAAGCGGTTCGACGTCGATGAACACTACGTCTCGGAGATGCGGGACCGCGCGATGGTGCTGGCCGACGATCCGCTGCGCTGTCAGTCGCTGCCACATATGACCCTGGCGGGATGGGACTTGCTTGAGCTGATCATGGTAAGCAAGTCCGAAGACTATCCCGACCTCTTCGAGCTTCACCGAGACGGGAATAGCTGGTGCTGGATCAACAAGCCGCTCGGCATCGACGATACCTTTACCTTCCTTGATGAGACGACGCTGCCCTACGGCCCGATGGAATACATCACGCGACAGGCGCAGGGGGATTTCTGCGTGCTTGATCAGCGGGACGAGATGCTCTGGATGGATGCCGGCATGGTCACAACCCAGGCCGACTGGAGCCTCGATTTCGACATTGGCATGAACTTTTTCGAGTGGCACGCGCCCGTGCCGATGGCCCATGAGATGGGGATCTTCAAGCGCGCGTTGAAGTTTCTTTTGAACATCCAGCAGGGGGCGCCCGCGCGGCGGCTGAACTGGACCATGACGGTGAACCCGCTGCTGGATACGAGCCCCGAGAACTATCACAAGTGGGGTATCCAAAAGACGACGCTGACGCCCCAGAACATCGGATCGAAACAGCACCTGCGGGTTGAGTTGCAGACCTTCTTCCGCCTGC
>JBCDID010000183.1:0-7321 GCA_038749355.1 Pseudomonadota bacterium
CGGTATCAAAGTAAGAGGCATGCACGTCGCGCACCAGATCAGGGCGATCGATCATCACCTGCGTCCTACCGCAGCCGGGCCGCGGCCATGAACATGATCCCGACTTCGACCGGGGCTGCCAAGGCCGTGGGTCTCGTGCTCCCCGATCTGAACGGCAAGCTCGACGGGTTCGCGATCCGCGTGCCGACGCCGAACGTGTCCGTGGTGGACCTCAAGTTCATCGCCAAGCGCGACACCTCGGCTGACGAGATCAACGACGCGATCCGCTCCGCCGCTGACGGGAATGGCCCGCTCAAGGGCATCCTCGGCTACACGGACGAGCAGCTGACCTCGATGGACTTCAACCACGACCCGCACTCGTCGGTCTTCCACTGTGACCAGACCAAGGTCATGGAGGGCACCATGTGCTCGATCCTGACCTGGTACGACAACGAGTGGGGCTTCTCGAACCGCATGTCGGACACCGCCGTCGCGATGGGCAAGCTGATCTGATCCCCGTCTTGACGATGGATTTGGGAGGGGCGCTGCGCGAGCGGCGCCCTTCTGCGTTTCGATGACCTGGCTCGAGATTACTCTGCTGGCGTGCGCTGCGTTCTGCACCTCGGCTCTGACAGCGGTCGTCGGCGCAGGCGGGGGCACGGCGCTGATCGCTCTTATGCTGCAAGGGATGCCCCCCGCTGCGGTGATCCCGGTGCATGGCTGCGTGCAACTCGCAGCGAACACCACGCGCACATGGCTCCTGCGCGACCATCTCAACTGGGCCATCATCTGGCGCTTCTCGCTGCTGCTGCCCGTGGGCGTGGTGCTGGGGCTCTGGCTCTTCCAGGGGCTGGGCCCTGAGATCGTGCGGATGCTAATCGGCGGGTTCGTGCTGCTGACCCTCATCACGGGACGGCTAAAGGGTCTCAGCCAAACCACCCTGCCCCTCTGGGTCTTCTTTCCGGTGGGCCTTGTCACCGGATGCCTCAACATGATCGTCGGCGTGATCGCCCCAATCATCGGCGCGCTGATGAGCTACACGCCACTGAAGAAGGAGGAAGTGGTCGGGACCCTCGGCTGGTTCGGCGTCATCGGCAACCTGACCAAGATCATTGGTTTCTCGGCCATAGGGTTCAGCTTCGCCGAGTACGGCCCGCTGATCGCCGCCATGGTGCCGGCAGCCATCCTCGGCGCAAGGTCAGGCCGTCACCTGCTTGCGCGCGTGGACGAGGCCCTGTTCCAGCAGGCCTTCCGACTGATGTTGGTCGCGCTGGCGCTCAAGCTGATCGTAGTGGACGGGCTGCTCGCTCTCTGAGGCCGTCAGGTCCGGCTGGTCAGCAGCTTCAGCCCCGCAAAGGCGAAGAATGCCCCGAGCGTTGCCTGAATGTAGCGCCGCGCGCGCCCGTAGATCCGCACCATGGCAGGCGTCGAGAACGCTACCGCGTAGAGCACATGGATCAGCAGCGACAGGGTGAACGTTCCCACGACGATCACGGCTCCGACCCACCACGGCGCACCCTCGCTAATCCCGAGCGAGATGATTGCGATCCAAGCAAGTGCCGCCTTCGGGTTGGTCATCTGCACGATGTAGCCGCGCGCCGCATATCCCCATGGCGACCGCCGACCGCCCGCAAGTTCGGTCGCCTCGAGATCCCGCGCCGCTGCTGCCGCCTTGAATGACTTGTAGGCCAGCCACAACAGATAGCACCCGCCAAAGACCTTGATCACGATCAGCGCCCAGGCATAGGTCGCGAGCAGCGCAGACAAACCGACCACGGTCAGCACCGCCCAGGTCAACGACCCCACGGCCACGCCTGAAGCCAAGGCCACTCCTGACCGCCGGTTCACCGCCATGGCCGTCCCGATCACGGCGAGGATGTTCGGCCCCGGGCTCGCAATCGACAGCAGGAACGCCGCATAGGCCATCAGGATGCCGGGCAAATAGATGGAAAGCTCAGTCATGATCATTCCTCCCAAGATATGGACCACGATCCTGCCGCCACTTCCTGCCAGTTGCCAACTGCCCACCCTGACCTCTCCTGACATGGACTGTCAGCAGACAGCCACTAGACTGCACCGAAACAGGAGGCGCCCATGGCTATCGGCACGAAACTCAACGGCACATTCCGCAAGTTCATCGAGGCGCAGCCCATGTTCTTCGTGGCGACGGCAGCACCCGATGGCCGGGTGAACCTTTCGCCGAAGGGGCTGGACGCGCTGAGGATCCTGGATGACCGGCGGATCGTCTGGCTCAGTCTCTCGGGCAGCGGGAATGAAACAGCCGCGCATCTGCTGGAACATCCGCGCATGACGCTGATGTTCATGTCCATGGCAGGCGACCCGTTGATCCTGCGCGTCTACGGCACCGCGCGTGCCATCCACCCTCGCGACGCGGAGTGGGCGGAACACATCGCCCGATTCCCCAAGATGGCGGGCGCGCGTAACATCTTCGACATGACCATCGACACCGTCCAGACCTCCTGCGGGTCCGGCGTGCCCTACTTCGACTACAAGGGCCAGCGCGGGGAGACGGAGCTTGTGCCTTTCTACGAAGAAATGGGCCCCGATGGCGTCGAGGCCTATTGGCAGCGCAAGAACAAGCTGAGTATAGACGGCAAGCCAACGGGGCTCTGAATTCGCGCCCCATCAAGGGGACCGAATAAATGGCTTTCAAGACGCTCGACGATCTGGACATGCACGGCAGGCGCGTGCTGGTGCGCGTGGACATCAACGTGCCCATGGCCGATGGCCGGGTGACGGATGCGACGCGGATCGAGGCGGTGGCGCCGACCATCCGGGATATCCTTGCCAAGGGCGGTAAGCCGATCCTGCTGGCGCATTTCGGGCGACCCAAGGGCGAGGTCAATGTGGACTACACGCTGGCACGTCTGATCGAACCTCTGTCGGAGGTCTTCGGCGTCCACGTCTCCTTCGCGCCCGACTGCGTCGGCACCATGGCCGAACACGCGGTCTACGAGCAGGCGGACGGGACGGTGCTACTACTGGAGAACACGCGCTTCCACAAGGGCGAGGAGGCGAATGATCCAGACTTCGCGGCGGCCTTGGCCAGCCATGGCGAGATCTACGTCAACGACGCGTTCTCGACCGCGCACCGGGCGCATGCGTCCACGGAAGGGGTTGCGCGGCTCCTTCCATCTGCTGCAGGTCGGTTGATGCAGGCGGAGTTGGAGGCCCTCGGCAAGGCGCTCGCCGCACCGGAACGCCCGGTGATCGCGGTCGTCGGCGGAGCCAAGGTCTCGACCAAGCTCGATCTGCTCGGCAACCTGATCGCCAAAGTCGACCAGATCGTGATCGGCGGGGGGATGGCCAACACGTTCCTCGCGGCCCAGGGGATCGATGTGGGCAAATCGCTCTGCGAGCACGACCTGACGGGCACCGCTCGGGAGATCATGGAGAAGGCGACGGCCGCAAACTGCGAACTCGTCCTTCCGTCGGATGTCGTGGTGGCACGGGAGTTTGCCGCTGGTGCGCCGTCGGAAATCGTGGCCGCTGACGCCTGCCCCGCCGATGCGATGATCCTCGACACAGGCCCCGCCTCGGTGGCCGACATCTGTGCCCGGTTTGAGACCGCAAAGACGATTGTCTGGAACGGGCCTCTGGGTGCCTTCGAAATCGAGCCTTTCAACGCGGCAACCGACGCGGCAGCGGCCAAGGCGGCGGAACTGACGGCGGCGGGCAAGCTCCTTTCGGTTGCGGGCGGCGGCGATACGGTCGCAGCACTTAACGGCGCGGGCGCCGCGGCACGGTTCTCCTACGTGTCGACAGCCGGCGGCGCGTTCCTTGAGTGGCTCGAGGGCAAGACCCTGCCCGGTGTCGCAGCACTCGAAGCCTGAGGACCGCGCAGAAAGCCCCGGCCGCACGCATCGCGGGAGACACGCCCCGGGCGTATCGTGTTAGCATCGGCGCAACGATTCTTGCCCGGAGCTTTACCCATGAAATTCGTCCATGCCTCCCTCCTCGCCGGGGGTCTCGCCGTTGCATCGCCTGCCGCTCTGGCACAGGCCCAAAGCCAGACGGATGCGCAGAACCTTCTCAACCTGATCCAGCGGATCTACGGGCACTACACGGTGCTTCTGGTCCGCAGCTTCGTTGACCTGACCTACGACTCGCTGACAGTGGAGCCGAACACGAACTCGATGGTGATCTCGGGGCTCACGCTTTATCCGGAGCTGGAATGGGACGACGACGGGCTCTGCTATATCGACGTCGACCGGGTGACCATGGGATCCGTGACGAGCTTCGAGACGCTGGCCAGCACCATGGAGGTGTCAGGTGTCGCCCTGCCGCCCTCCTGTCTGCCGCCGGATGTGGGGCCCATGCTCGGCGCGTTCGGCTATACGGACGGGCTGGTCGCGGACACGATGACCATCGAGGTTGCCTACGATCTGCCGTCTTCGGGCGCAGATGTGACCGTGCAGGCCGCCGTGGTGGACGCCGCGGATGTCAGCCTGACCGCCGAGTTCGACTATGTCTGGATGCGCTTTCCGACGAAAGGCGGAGACGATCCCGAGCCGGTGGCGATCCTGGGCGAAGCAGAACTGGCGGTGGAGAACTCCGGGCTCTGGGAGCGTGTCGAGCCGATGGTTGCCGCCCAGATGGGCGACGTGAACGCGATACCCGGTATGGCGCAACTGATGCTGGGGCAGATGCTGGCGGGACCGGACGGGCAGACGCAGCCGGAAGCCCAGGCCTTTGTCGAGAACCTCGCGGGCGAGCTTGGGCGGTTCCTGACCGAGAAGAACCGTCTGGTGATCTCGGTCGCGCCGGAGGGCGGATTGTTCCTGGAGGATGATGCGTTTGAAAGCCCGGCCCAGGCGATTGCCATTCTGAAGCCCGAAGTCTCCGGCACGCCCGCCGCCTATCGCAATCTGGTCAGTCCGGAGGATCTCTCGGCAGCACTTGGCGGCGGAGCGGGCATGGATGCGGAGACGCGTTTGAGGGTTGGCGAGGCGCTGCTGACAGGGCTCGGTGCGCCCCGCTCGGTTGCGGATGGGCTTGCTCTGCTCGCGCCGCTGGCGACCGAGTGGAATGGTGACGCAGCACTAATGATGGCGGCGGCCATGGAGGATGCGGACGCGGCCAAGGGCTATGCACTGGTGCTGCGTGCGCTGGCGGGCGGCCAGTCTGGCGCAATCGGGCTCGCGGACAGTCTGGAAGGCGCGCTCTCGGTCGGCGAGATCCTTTCGGCTCAGGAGAAAGCCGCACGGGCATGGCCCGGCAATGCGGACGCCGCGGGCCGGATGGATGCCATGATTGCTGCAGGCGATATTCCGGGGCTGAGACGCATGGCTTTCGCGGCCGCGGTCGGAAAGGGAATGCCGCGTAGTTACGCCCGTGCCTACTACCTTGCGACGCTTGCCGCCGCGGGCGGGGACAAGGGTGCCGCAAATCTGCGTCGCCGACTGGACGCGCGTTTCGCGGGGCCCAGGAGCGCGGCATGGCGGGAAGAGGCCGACCGGGCTGCGCGTGTTGCGCTGGAGACATGGACCGCGTCGCTGGGCAGTTTGATTGCCGAGCGCGCGCAGTAGGATCTTGGTTTTCAGGGGACTCATTGGTGCATCACGTGTCCGGACTGCGTCGGACACTTTGGATGCACCCTACGCGGCGTCTGACCTCTGACGCTCCGTGTAGGGTGCATCCATGATGCACCCTTGACCCCCTCGTGATTCAGCGGGTAACTCCGCCCAGATTTCGGAACCATTTTGGGGTGAGGTGAGATGAAGGCGACCAGAGCAGTTCAAAAGATACTTGCAAATTATGAAGGCGACACACCCGGCGTGAAGGGCAATCTCTGCCGCATGCTGATGAACGGCAAGCTCGGCGGCACCGGCAAGATGATTATCCTGCCGGTCGACCAGGGTTTCGAGCACGGGCCCGCCCGCAGCTTCGCGCCGAACCCGGCAGCCTATGACCCGCACTACCACTACCAGTTGGCAATTGATGCGGGGCTCAACGCATACGCCGCACCTCTGGGCATGCTCGAGGCTGGTGCCGACACCTTTGCCGGCCAGATCCCGACGATCCTGAAGGCCAACTCAGCCAACTCGCTGATCCCGGCGGAAGTACCCAAAGATCAAGCGATCACGGCCTCCGTGGATGACGCGCTGCGGCTCGGCGCCTCAGCCATCGGCTTCACGATCTATCCTGGATCGTCGGCCGGTCTGGACATGTTCGAAGAGATCGCCGAGATGCGCGCCGAAGCCGCCGCTGTCGGGATCCCTACGGTCATCTGGTCCTACCCGCGCGGCGAGGCGCTGACCAAGGACGGCGAGACCGCCATCGATATCTCGGCCTACGCAGCCCAGATCGCGGCGCTGTTGGGCGCGCACATCATCAAGATCAAGCTCTCCACCGATCACCTTGAGCTCAAAGAGGCCAAGAAGGTCTACGAGGATGAGGGTATCGACATCTCGACCCAGGCCGCCCGTGTGGCCGATTGCATGAAGGCCTCGTTCAACGGACGCCGGATTGTGGTGTTCTCGGGCGGTGCGAAGAAGGGCGAGAACTCGGTTTATGACGACGCCCGTGCGATCCGCGACGGTGGTGGCAACGGCTCCATCATTGGGCGGAACACGTTCCAACGGCCACGCGCAGACGCGATCGACATGCTGAACAAGCTGATCGACATCTACAGGGGCAAGGCCTGATCTTGGTCTTGGGTGGGTGCCAAACCCACCCTGCCTTTCTCCCTGACGCGCGCCGATCAAATCGGTTGGACAGGCGGACCCTTACGTCCGCGTATAGCTCGTCAGTACTTTCTCTTTGATCATCTCATCTTTCTTGAAGGTCTGCACCCGGGTACGGATGCCCAAGTGTTCGGAAAACCAGACCTTCTGAGGTTTCTTGCCTGCCCCCAGCAGCCGCACAGCGATGGTGCGCCCACCCGGCACAGGGATCCGCTCAAACGCTTCAACCCGCCAGTCGGCCTTGGCCATGCGGCGCTCGTCCGTCGTTGGATCCCGCAACTCGTACTTGGTCTTCCAGTAAAGCCGGGGAGCCAGGGGCCAGCGATAGCGCCTGTCATCCGGGTCCGCTGCAAAGATCCCCTGCTCCGCCTCGTCGAAATCCACAACCCAAGTGCCGTAGAGCCCGCTGAAGCCGCGAATTTTGATCGGCTCGTCCTCGATCTCGCGCCGGTAGCGCACGATCCTCGTTCCACCCCAGGAACCGTTTTCGATCCGCTCCAGCTTTTCGGTACGCCCATCCAGGTGCCTGTAGGTCCACTTGGTGCCAATAGCCGGCGGGATGAAACGCTTCGCCTCCAGCGTCTTCGCGGCCATGGCAGGCGTGGTCCAACCCGTACCAAGCGTCGCGGCAAGAC
>JBCDID010000184.1:0-7250 GCA_038749355.1 Pseudomonadota bacterium
AGCCTCGTCGGCATCCTCGACCGGCTGGAGGCACGTGGTCTGGTGGCCCGGATCCGCTCGGAGCAGGACCGGCGGCTGGTGTTCGTGAAAGCGACCGTCGCGGGCCACGCGCTCTACCAGCAAGTCGAGCCGCGCATCGCCGAAATCCACGCCGACCTCAAGACCCGGGCCACGGCGGAGGAATGGCAGGCCCTCGAAACAATCCTGCAGAAAATCACGGCTGTGGTGCCTGACACCAGCACCGACGCCGCCTGAACCGGAGGAAACGCCATGCTGAAGACACGCAATCAGGGCATTCGCACCGGCGCCGAGTATCTCTCCGGCCTGCGGGACGACCGCGAGGTCTGGGTGCACGGGCAGCGGGTCCCCGATGTGACGCAGGAGCCCGGGATCGCGCGCGGGGCGCGGACGCTGGCCGACTTTCTCGACCGCCAGCACATGCCCGCGCATCGCGACACCGTGACCTACCGTG
Source organism: Pseudomonadota bacterium (assembly GCA_038749355.1). Lineage (GTDB taxonomy): Bacteria > Pseudomonadota > Alphaproteobacteria > Rhodobacterales > Rhodobacteraceae > Thermohalobaculum. The sequence goes on from JBCDID010000184.1 coordinate 473, forward strand.
ACGAGGACGGGGATACCTGCGCGAAGTCCTTCCAGATCCCCAAATCGGTCGATGACATCAAGGCTCGGGGCCGGGCGTTCTATGAATGGGCCACGTGGTCGAACGGCATGTTCGGGCGGACGCCGGACTACAAGAACGCCTCTGTCATGGCCTTTGCCGCTGCCTCGGATTTCCTGGCGCAGGGGACGGAGGGCCAGACCGATTTCGCCGCCAACATGCACGCGTTCTACCGCCATGCGCGCAAGAACGACCTCGTGCTGACGCATACGCTGGTGAACCCGACCATGTCGCATCAGGAGGCCGCGGCGGGGCGCTACAACGACACGGTTGCTCTTCAGGTGGTCAACGAGACCGATGCCGGGATCGTCGTGAATGGCGCACGGCTGCTGGCAACGCTGGGGCCGTCAGCGGATGAGATCGAGGTCTTCCCCTCCACCATCCTCAAACCCGTCGACGAGAACATCCCGTTCGCGTTCGCCTTCGCCCTGCCCATCGCGACGCCGGGACTGAAGATGATCTGCCGCGACAGCTATGACCACGGGAAGTCGCATTTCGATGCGCCGCTGGCGAGCCGGTTCGAGGAGATGGACGCGGTTGTCATCTTCGAGAACGTGCTGGTGCCGTGGGAGCGCGTCTTCATGTACCGCGAGCCCGCGCTCTGCAATCAGGCGTTCGGGGCGACCAATGCGGTGATCCACATGATGCATCAGGTGGCATGCGGGAAGCTCGCCAAGGCCGAATTCCTGACGGGGCTGATGTGCGCCATCGCGAAGGCCACCGGCAAGGACCGGGATCTGCACGTCAAAGGCATGATCTCGGAGGTCATGCAGATGACCGAGACGGTCCGCGCGCTATTGTTCTCCGCCGAGGCTGAGGCGCATGAGGATCAGTGGGGGAACTACGTGCCGCTGCGCCGCCCGCTGGATGCCTCGCGCAATCTTTTCCCGCAGATGTATCCGAAGATGATCGAGACACTGCAACTGCTGGGCTCGTCCTCGCTGATGGCCACACCCACGGAGGCGGATTTCTCGGGCGAGATCGCGGCGGATGTGGAGCGGTATTTTCAGGTGGCGCATCGCGGGTCGAGGGACCGGGTGGCGCTGTTCCGGCTCGCGCATGACGTGGCGATATCCGGGTTCGGCTCGCGCCAGTGCCTCTACGAGCGGTTCTTCTTCGGGCCGCAGCACTTGCTGGCCGCGCAGTTCTACGACCTCTACCCGAAAGAGCCGCTAGTCGACCGAGTCGAGGATCTGTTGAAGAGTTGATGGGCCGCCCCTCGTCGGGGCGACCCTGCTTCTCAGGCTATCAGGCGAACTCGATGCCGCTGTCCGTCATCGGCAGCACATCCACCGTCTGGCCGGTCGCCGCCATGATAGCATTGGCGACCGCAGGCCCGATGGGCGGCACGCCGGGTTCACCAGCGCCTGTCGGTGCCTCGGATGACGGCACGATGTAGACCTCAATATCGGGCATGTCGCTGATGCGGATCGGCTCGTAATCGGGGAAGTTGGTCTGATCCACCAACCCGTCTGTCAGCGTGATCTTGTTGCGCATGACGGCGCCAAGGCCGTAGCCGATGCTGCCCTCCATCTGCGCCTTCACCTGATCCGGCATGACGGCCACACCACAGTCGATGGCGCAAACCACGCGCTCGACCTTGAACGTGCCATCCTCGTTCTGCCGGACTTCCGCTATCTGGGCGACGTAGGAGCTGAAGGATTTGTGGACCGCCAGACCGCGGGTGATTCCCTCGGGTGCAGGCGTGTTCCAACCGACCTTCTCCGCCGCCAGACGCAGCGCGCCTGCCTCACGCGGGAAGGCGTCCATGCGCTTCAGACGGAACTCCAGCGGATCCTCGCCTGCCGCCGCCGCAAGCCGGTCGATCATGGTCTCGACCGCATAGGCCGTGTGCGTGGAGCCAACCGAACGCCACCAGAGGACAGGGATGTTCACCTCAGTGTTGTGCACATCCAGACGGTGCGCCGCGATCTCGATGGGGATTTCGGCCGCCCCCTCGACGCTGGTCCCGTCAATGCCGTCCTTCACGAGGAAGGCTTCGAACGGCGTGCCAAGCAGGATCGACTGGCCCACGATCCGCTGATCCCAGCCGGTGATGTTGCCATCTTTGTCGAGTCCTGCGCGGACCTTGTGGAAGTACATCGGACGGTAGTAGCCGCCCTGCACGTCGTCCTCGCGGGTCCAGACCAACTTGACCGGCGCACGGCCGTTGATGGCCGCCGCGATCTGCACGGCCTCGACCACATAGTCCGAGGGCCCGTTGGTTCGCCGCCCGAAGGAGCCACCCGCAAAGAGCGTGTTGATCTTCACCGCAGCGGGCTCGATCCCGGCAATGGGCGCCACGTTCAACTGGTCAATGGTCGGCAACTGAGAGCCGGTCCAGATCTCCAGCGACTTGCCCGGGTCGAGATCCATAACGGCGTTCATGGGCTCCATGGGCGCGTGCGCGAGGAATGGGAACTCGAAGGTCGCCTCGACCACCTTGTCGGCCCCTGCAAGGGCTGCATCCACATCGCCGGTGTTGACGGCGACAAGACCGGGTTCCTTGGCGATCTCGCGGTATTCAGCCATCAGCTGGTCAGAGGAGCGCGTCTCGGCCCCGCCATCGTTCCAGCTGATCTCCAGTGCCTCGCGGCCCTGGATCGCGGGCCACGTACCGGTGGCGAGAACAGCGATGCCGAGCGGTGTCTCGACGACCTCCTCCACGCCCTTGATCGCCAGCGATTCCGTCGCATCGAAGCTCTCGACCTTGCCGCCGAACCGGGGCGGGCGGGCGAGTACGGCATAGAGCATCCCCGGCAGGTTGATGTCCTGGGTGTAGATCGCCTCGCCGCGGGTCTTGGCCACGCTGTCGAGCCGGCGATAGTCATCCTTGCCGATGAAGCGGAAACTGGCCGGATCCTTGAGCACGGGCTCTGCGGGCGGTGTCTCCGCCGAGGCCGCCGCCGCAAGCTCACCGAAGCCTGCCGTGCGGCCCGTGCCGTCTGAGACGACGCCGTTCGTAACCGAGATGGTCTCCGCCGGTACGCCCCACTCCTTCGCGGCAGCCTGCACAAGCATCGCCCGCGCGGCGGCGCCTGCCTGACGGTACTGCATGAAGCTGTTCGGAATGCCGGTGGACCCACCGGTTCCCTGCATCCCGAAGAGCAGATTCTTGTAGACCTCGGTATTGGCGGGCGCGTGCTCGCCTTTGACCATGGACCAGTCGGCGTCCAACTCCTCGGCCACCAGCGCCGCGAGACCGGACATGGTGCCCTGCCCCTTGTCGAGGTGCTTTGAGAGGACGGTCACGGTGCCATCGGGGGCAATCGTGACGAACGGGTTGAAGGTGCCGTCGCCAGCGGCGGCCAAGGCGGGCTGGGTGCCGTAGCCGATCACAAGGCCTGCGGTCACGCCGCCCGTGGCCATCAGGAAGGCACGGCGGTTCAGTCGGGTGGCCGCTGCGGCTTCACCCTTGAGAAACTTGGGAAGGTTCATTGCTCAGGCCTCCAGTTTCTCGGAAGCGAGGTGGATGCCAGCGCGGATCCGGTGATAAGTCGCACAGCGGCAGGCATTGCCCGACATCGCGAAGTCGATGTCTTCGTCGGAGGGCTTGGGATTGTCGGTCAGCAGGTTGATGGCCGACATGATCTGGCCCGACTGGCAGTAACCGCACTGCACCACATCCAGCTCCTGCCAGGCCGATTGCACGGCGCTTGCAACCTTGCCGGACGCACCTTCGATGGTCGTGATATCGGAGCCCGTGGCATCCTCGACGAAGAAGGAGCAGGAGCGCACCTGTTCGCCATCGATGTGCACCGTGCAGGCACCGCAGGACGCGACGCCGCAGCCGAACTTGGTGCCTGTCAGTTTCAGTTCGTCCCGCAGGACCCAGAGAAGCGGCGTACCGGGCTCGGCCTCGACAGAGACTTCTGACCCGTTCACCTTCAAATTGATCGCCATGATTTCATCCTGTTCCATCTAGCTTCGGAGATTCGCTCGTAAGTTCAGGTAGACTTGACCAATACACGCAGGAGATAGCCTACGCCTCGGTCTGGGGCCTCACAACCTCCGGTAATAGGGAACATGTTTGCGGCGGGGCTTGGAATGTCGGATTCTTGCAATCTCTTGCACGATCCCGTCGTTTCCGGCGGGACGCATGGCCCCGACCGTCAGATGATTGCATAATCCTGTCATCCGCTCTGCGGAAAAGCCACCGAAGACTACTAAGGGAGCTGATGTGGAAGACCTGGCCTCTCTCGCCGAAGACCTGTTCGCGCATGTCGAGCAGCCGATGACCGGCCCCGTGGCGAGCCATGTGCCGGGGGTCCACATCTACCGCTCGGAACAGCCGGTGCCCCGGTCGCCCTTCGTCTATCAGTCAGGCATCATCATCTGTCTTTCGGGGCAGAAGCGGATCTACGCGGAGGGCCGCACGCTTGCCTACAACAAGGACAATTATCTGAGCGTCGGGCTGCCGCTGGTGCTGGAATGCGAGACCTATGCGAGCCCGGAGGAGCCGATCATGGCGCTCGTGATCGATGTGGACCCAGTGATGTTGCGTGACGTCGCCGGGGGCGCAGGTCTCCTTTCGGAGCAGCAAAGCCTGCGCCAGGCGGTAGAAACCGCCCCCCTGCCCCCGGAAATGGCAGATGCAGTAGGTCGCCTGTTGTGCCTGCTGGCATCCCCCACGGACAGCGCGGTCCTCGGCGCGGGCACGGTCCGTGAGATCGTCTATCGCGCGCTGATCGGGCCTGCTGGCGCGGCCCTGCAAGGGTTGCTCAACCGCGACGGACACACCGCCCGGGTGGCGGAGGTGATGCAGACACTCAACGCGAAATTCAGTGACCGGATCACCATTGACGAGATGGCCCGCATGGCTGGCATGAGCGCCTCGGTCTTTCACCGCGCGTTCCGTCAGGTGACTGGGGACAGTCCGTTGCAGTACTTGAAGAAACTGCGCCTCACGCAGGCAAGCGTTCTGATCGTGCAGCAGCAGGTGCAGATCGGAACGGCGGCGAACGCGGTGGGCTACGAGAGCGCCTCGCAGTTCAGCCGGGATTTCAAAAGCCATTTCGGTGTGAGCGCCATGGATGCACGGCGCAACGGCCCGAACCCCGTGGTCGCGCCGTCGCCCGATTAGGGCCCAGGCAACCCCGTCAGGCAGGGTTCAGCAGGGACGCGATCTTTTCGGCAATTTCCGCGCGCTCGAACGGTTTCGAGATCAGCGGCGCATCCGCGAGACCGTCAAGCTCTGTCAGCTTTGGCCCCGAGGGCCTGCCGGAGATGAACAGGACCGGCACGCCCGGGCGCTCGCGAACAAACTCGGCTGCAAACTCCGGCCCCAGCACGCCGCCCGGCAACATGACGTCCGAGATCAGCAGGTCAAAACTATGCCCGTCCGCCAACATGGCTCGCGCTGCACGGGCATCTTCTGCCGGAACACTCCGATACCCCTGCTTCTCCAATAGCGTCAGCAGATAGGCGCGAACCTCCGGGTCATCCTCCAGAACCAGGATCTGCTCTCCGTTCCCCATCGCACGGCCGCAATCCTTTGCTGGGGTCGCCGTCCGCACACCAGCCGATGTTGCGCGCGGAAGGTAGAGAGACACGGTGCTGCCTGCGCCGAGTTCACTCTGGATGCGCGCATCACCGTCGGACTGTTTCGCGAAGCCGTAGATCATCGACAGGCCTAGGCCGCTGCCCTTGCCGACTTCCTTGGTGGTGAAGAACGGCTCGAACGCATGGTCGATGGTATGCCGCGTCATGCCTGTCCCAGTGTCGCAGACGGAGAGCACCATGTAGTCGCCGGGGGCAAGCTGCGCATCGCCCCCTTCGGGCACCGTGTGGTCGTCGATCGAGATCGTCAGCTTGCCGCCGCGGGGCATCGCGTCCCGGGAGTTCAACGCCATGTTCAAGAGCGCAGCCTCCACCTGCCCGGGATCGGCCAGTGCCAGCCAACCCGCATTGCGGTTTCGGATCTCGACCGAGATTTCCTCACCGAGGGAGCGTTGCAGAAGCTCCGTCATGCCGCCGACAAGCTCTCCCAGATCCAGCGGCTTGGGCTCCAGCGGCTGATTGCGCGAGAACGCCAGCAAGCGTTGGGTCAGGTCCGCCCCGCGGCGCACTGCCTTCACGATCGGGGAGGTCAGTTCCGGATCGAGCTCCGCCGTTTCGTTCAGCAGCTCCGCATTTCCGCCGATGACCGTCAGCAGGTTGTTGAAATCATGCGCGACCCCGCCGGTCAACTGGCCGACCGCCTCCATCTTCTGCGCCTGCCTTAGTGCAGCCTCTGACGCGAGGCGGTCGGTAATGTCGACCGAGGTCAGGAGGATCCTCGCATAGGTCGTCTCGTGCCCCGGCATCACCGACCATGTGGCCGCCACGGTTCTCGTTTCACCATCGGTTCGCGTGATCGCCGTCTCATAAGACGTTCCGGGCAGACCCGCATGGATGGTCTCGACCGTCCGGCGCACGATCTGCATCGAGGTCGGGGACAAGGTCCGCACCACGCGCGAGAGCATCTCGTTCTTGTCGGTGTACCCGTGCAGCGCAAGAGAGGCCCGGTTAGCGTCAACGACCGTGATGGTCTCGGCACAGGCCTGCAAAAACTCCGGATGCGCATCCAGATGCGCGCCAAAGGCATCAGGATCCGGGATGTTGAGAGTATCGATCAGGGTCTTGATGCCGGAGACGTCCTCCTCGCGAATCGGGATCGGGGCGTTCTCGAACAGGCTGCGGAACCTTCGTTCGCTCGTGGCCTTGCCCTCCTCTGCCAGAT
>JBCDID010000185.1:0-7219 GCA_038749355.1 Pseudomonadota bacterium
AAATGTGCGTGTCGACGGCCTGAGCGGGATGGCCCCACCACATGTTGAGCACCACGTTCGCAGTCTTGCGCCCCACACCGGGCAAGGATGACAGCGCGGCCCGCGAGGACGGTACTTCCCCGCCGTAGTCGTCCACCAGGATCTGCGCCATCTTCATCACGTTCTTGGCCTTGTTACGGAAGAGCCCGATCGTCTTGATGTGGTCGATCACGCCCGCTTCCCCAACCGCCAACATTTTGTCCGGGGTGTCTGCCACGGCAAACAGCCTCCGCGTCGCCTTGTTCACCCCCTTGTCGGTTGCCTGCGCCGACAAAGCCACGGCCACGAGAAGGGTGTAGGCGTTCACATGCTCCAACTCGCCCTTCGGCTCGGGCTCCCGGTCCTGAAAGCGTCGGAAAATTTCGCTGATCGTCGCGTAGTCGAGTTGGCGGGCCATGCTTGCGCCCTACCATCCGCCCAAATCCGGTACAAGCGGGCTTTCTGCGTCAGCGGCGCCCCTGCCAGGGCTTCATGCCCGGCTCGCCACTTATGAAGAAGAGACCGGCCTCATCCCCGTTACGGCGGCGCACCTCCGCCACGTAAGTCATGTCGGTCTCCGGAACGTAGAGCTTGAACATGTCCGGGAAATGCCGCTTGTCCGGCATCTTCAACCGGGCGCCTAGGTCGGAGTAATCCAGGAGGGTGCACTCCACGGGATCGCTGCTCTCCGCATAAAGCGTCGCCGGGAGTTCCGAATAGAACCGCTCCATTTGGCGCCGATCCGTCTTCGGTTCGGCGAACATGCGCTTGAACGGGTTCGGGAAACTCATGCGTATCCTCCGGCCGGTAGAGAAGTCCGACGGCCATAAAACGCGATGCGGGTTAAGCCCGAGCTAACAGGTAGCCGATCGCCCCTTGGCGAAGCCTTTGCCAACCCGTATCTAGGGCGCAGGCCAACTGGGAGGTGTGAGATGTCCGAGACCCGTTCGACCCGTGTGCTGATCGTCGGTTCAGGCCCTGCGGGGTACACTGCAGCCGTCTACGCATCGCGCGCGCTGTTGGAGCCTGTGCTGCTGCAGGGTATCCAGCCGGGCGGGCAGCTCACCATTACCACCGAAGTCGAAAACTGGCCGTCCGTGATCGAGACCCAAGGTCCCGACCTGATGGTTGCCTTCGAAGCGCATGCCAAGGCTGTTGGCACCGAGATCATCGCCGATCATGTGTCCAAACTGGACCTCTCCAAGCGCCCCTTCGTGGCGGAGTGCGACAGCGGCACCGTGTGGCACGCCGACTCGGTGATCCTCGCAACCGGTGCGCAAGCCCGATGGCTTGGTCTGCCGTCCGAGGAGAAGTTCAAAGGGTTCGGGGTCTCGGCCTGCGCCACCTGCGACGGGTTCTTCTATCGCGGCAAGGAAGTGCTGGTCATCGGTGGCGGCAACACTGCGGTCGAAGAGGCGCTGTATCTCTCGAACCTCGCCTCGAAAGTTACGCTGGTGCACCGCCGCGACGAGTTGCGGGCCGAGCAGATCCTGCAAAAGCGCCTTTTCGAGAAGGAGAACATTGACACCATCTGGGATCACACCCTCGAAGAGGTGGTCGGAACCGACACGGACGGCGTCACGGGCGGGCGGCTGAAGCATGCCAAGACCGGCGAGATGCGGGAAATCGATGCGGCAGGTATTTTTGTTGCAATTGGGCATTCACCGGCCTCCGAACTGGTGAAGGATCAGTTGGAAACCCACATGGGTGGCTATGTCGTGACTGCCCCTGACTCGACGGCGACGTCCATTCTGGGCGTCTTCGCGGCGGGCGATGTCACCGACCACATCTACCGGCAGGCCGTCACTTCGGCTGGTATGGGGTGCATGGCGGCACTTGAGGTCGAGCGTTTTCTAGCTGAGCACGGAACCGCGACCGCGCAGGCGGCGGAATGAATGGCGCGAGGCGTCGCTGACGGTCTCTGATGCTCCGCGCGTTCGCCAACCGGATCCTGCGCCGCCTTGCGAAAGGGACCGGTGGGGCGGATCGCCTACATGCGACAAAGGGACGATTCAGAATCTCGGGCGTGACCATTGAGGTCCCGCCGGAACTGCACCGCAAGACGCGACTCATGAATGATCTTGCCCGCGGGACCTACGAACGCGAAGAGGCAACCACCATGACGCGCCACCTCGTTCTGGAGGACCGGCTGCTGGAGCTGGGCGCGGGCATTGGGTTCATGACCTGCAAGGCGGCGCAGATCCTTCCGGCTGAGCAGATCACGGCTGTGGAGGCGAATCCGGCGCTGCTCCCCATTATCCGGAATAACTTTGCCCTGAACGGCTGTGCGGACGTCGCCCTGTTGCATGGCGCAGTAACTTCCGGTCCCGACGCGCCCGACGGCGTATTCTATGTCGGGCCGAACTTCACGGCGGCATCGACCTCGAAAGTGGGACGGGGCAACTTCCGTGAGATCTCTGTGCCCGTGCTGGACTTTGCAGTTTTGCTCGAACGCGCCGCACCCACGGTCGTGGTCATGGATGTGGAAGGTGGCGAACTGGAGCTGGCCGAGGTCGCACTGCCCGAATCCGTGCGGCTTGTGATCATGGAGGTCCACCGTGATTGGCTGGGAGACACCGGGATCCGTGTTCTCTTCGATCGGATGCACGCGCAGGGATTTGTCTACACACCGGAGGGTTCAAACGGCGCGGTTGTCTGCTTTGCCAGGATTGATGCAACGACCGGACGCGCAGGCTGAGCCCATGCCAGTGTGATTTGGTTTGCCGACGCTGCTCAGCGTTGCCGCTGTTGCTCCCAGGCGAACCGTTGTGCGTCGCGGGCATCGGCGCGGCGGCTGTAGTAGAACTGTACGCAGAACCCGGCCAGTGCGACCGCGAAGGATGCGAGCGAGACGTAGAGTGGCATGAGCGGCGAGGCGAACAATCCGCTTTCGGATGCTGCAGGGCTCGGGATCACATTGGTCAGACCACCCTCACCGATGACCGGAGAAGGAGGAGGCAGGTCCGATGCTCCCAAAAATCCGTTCAGGACGACAAACATGCCGAAAGAGAGAATACCGAAAACGAGAAACAGCCAACGGGTCTTAATCAGCCACATTGTGATCACCTTGAAGAAACACGTCAGGAAATGTGGAAATGGTACCGCTGGCGTAAGGATGCTGCAAGCCGCCTGAGCGGGCGGCCTCGTGTCGCAGAACAACCTGTGGCAATAAAGTGTGGGCAGGGTCTCAACCGGCAGCCAGCCAGCTGGACTGGCAAGGCGCGCAGTGGTGGTCGGGGTCTCGGTGACGAGTCCTTCCGACGTTCCTGTTGAAGAGGCCGGCTCCGGTTTCCACACAAATCAGCGCAGACGCCCCGCCGGAGCCGATCCCGATGCCCGTCCGGACCAAATTGGCGCCGGACGGGTAGTCATTGAGCGCTCAGAAGCCGATGCGCAGCCCGAGCAGGAAGTTGTGGGAGTCGAGATCGCTGTCGGACACGGTCGTGTCCACGGCCTCCAGTTCAACACCGTTTGTGCCCATGTACCGGTACATGCCTTCCATGATGACACCTTCGCTCAACTGGTAGCCGATGCCGGCGGTCAGATTGTAGGCGAGCGCGCTGTCCGAGTCGTTCATCACGACGCCGAGCGCCGGGACGCCGTGCCCGTTCAGCCTCACGGACGCCATGCCGACGCCGCCGCCCACGAACCCGGTGATGCTGTCGGTGATCGACATGTCAGCCACGAAATTCAGATAGGCATGGCGCTGCTGAGTGTCGCCGAACGAGCCCGGGGTGTCCGTGCCGTTGATGCTGTGGTTGTCCACATTCGCCGACTGCCCGCCCAGCTCCAGCTCACCCCTCACGCCGATGCTGTCGGTGACCTCTGTGCCGAAGCCGGCGAACCCGCCGAAAACAAAACCGAAATCGTACTCGTTCTCGACATTCGCACCTGCCACGGTGAAGCCCGTCTCGCCAAGCAGGCTGAAGCCTGTTCTCGCGCCAAAGTAGAGCACCTCGCCATCATCGCCATATATGGAGTCAGCAGATGCCATAGAGGGTGCGGCCGCAACAGCAGCCGCAATCATCAGGTTTCTCATGAAAGTCTCCGTTCTGGTTCCAAAGGATCAACCCACGTGCAACCTATTGCGCTTTGCAACTATGCAAGTAAAGCGCGAAAAGAGAGACGTATTGGAGTTACCAGCAGAACCTTCCGGGTGTGCAGTGTCGGAGGCGATAGTGGTTCCGGCCAAAATGCCCGCTGAAGAGACCGATGCCGATCCCGACGCGGGTGCGTACTCCGCCCGAGCCGATTCCGATGCCGATCCCGGGCGAGATGGCGAGTGCCGGGCGGTCTTGCCGCCCGCGTTCGTAACCTTGAAGGAAGTCGGGTTCGGTCGCCGAGGGGCAAACCCTGTCATAGGAGCGACCCTCGTACCCCACGCGATAGCCGTTCTCCGCAGTGCAGTAGCTTTCGAGCCCGCGGGCTCGGCCGGTCTGATAGGCTGTCAGGTCAACGGGTTGGCCAACATTGGCGCAAGACCGGAAATCGCCAGCGCGGTCAGAGGTTGCGACGCCGAGACGGCCATCGTTCTCGCCATATCTCTGCCAGTCGGTTTGCGCACATGTGGCGGCGCGTTGCTCGGGTGATAGGTTCGAGCACGCCGCCACATGGCAAGCAAGCAGACCGAAAGTGATAGTCCGGAACCAACGCAACATGGTTGTGACTAACCTCCGATCAGGGCTGAAAATGGGCACGGCTTGGGCTTTATTGTAGCGGAGTCTCCAGTCGGGTACCAGTGCATGGCGTGACATGCGCTGGTTGAGGGGGCACAATCGCGGCACGGGCAGGCGGGTGAGGGACAGGAAACATGCGAGGCTGGGCAAAGGCTTGGACGAGGTGTGGCTGGGGTCGCCGGTACGCATGACGGCACTCGACGACTACCTGAAGCTGGAGGCTGAGGCGCGCTATTTCGACGGCCTCTCGGAGGCGCACCGAGACGTGGTGGTGAGTTTTGGTGAGCGCTCTCTGGTTATCGTGGACTATTCCGAGCATGTGCTGGCGCACTGGCCGCTGGCCTCGCTGAGAATGCGAGACGCCATCTTTGGCGCAGGTATCGACGTTTTGCCCGACCCGAGCAGTGCCGAGCGGGTGGTGCTCGAGGACCCCGATATGATCTCGGCCATCGCCGAAGTGTGCCCGGATGTGGGGGTCGTCGCACCGCAGGTGGGCCCTCCACGTCGACGGCGCTGGGTTCTGCTGTTCCTGTGTCTCGTCGGTGGTGCTGCGCTCTGGCTGCCCGGACAACTCGGACGTCTCGCAGACTTGGTACCACCCGACCGAATGCAGGCGCTTGGCAGCGCAATGGCCGACGAAGTCATGGTGCGCCTCGAACCCGGACCGGGAGCTGCCCGGCAATGTGTTGCCCCGGAGGGCAAGGCTGCACTTGATCGTCTGGTAGACCGGCTGCTGCCTGCGGGCACACTGCAACTCCCACTGATCGTGCGTTTCCTCGACCGTCCGGAAGCCGATGGATATGTTCTGCCGGGTGGTCAGCTATTATTGTTGCGGGGGTTGTTGGATCGCGCCGAGAGCCCTGAGCAGATTGCCGGTGCGCTGGCCCACATGATCGGACATATGCAGATGGGAGATGCCGACCGGCGGGCGCTAGCCGCACCGGGCTTTGCCAGCGTGACCGGTGTCCTGATGGGCGATGTTCTTCGGCCGACGATCGTGGAGCCTGCCGTGGACAATGCTCTCACCGGAGAGGTCGACCGGCTGCTCGAGGACGCAGCGGACAAGGCGGGCTACCGAATTCTCGCCGAGGCCGGGCTTCCAAGCGTGCCTTATGCCAACTTCGTGACACGCGTGGCCTCGGACCCGAGGGCGTTGGCGCGTCATCCTGATCCCGGTGGTCGTGCGAAGGCTGCAGCGGCCGCAGATACGATTGGGGCACGCGCTTTTGCTCCTGCACTTGACGATCGTTCTTGGATTGCCTTGCAGGGTATCTGCGAGCCATGAGGCCGGTGCAGCTGCTATCGAGCAGGTTGGCAGAAGTCGGTCAATCGCGTGCGGCAGACGCTCCGGCCACGTAGCCCAGAGCCACCGCGGTCAGCAGGCCATTGCCTGAGAGGTAGCCCTCGACCCGCGACCCCGACACACCACAAGCCGCGCCGCCGCCCGCGAACAACCCAGGGATGGGGGTGCCGTCTGACCTGATCACCCGGGCTTGTTCGTCCACGACGAGCCCGCCCTGGGTATGGAACAGCGCCCCGGTGACCTTGATCGCGAAATAGGGCGGCTCCAATGCCGGTTTGCCGGTAAAGTCCCGCCCGAACGGGTCGGTCGCGCCCGAGGCATACCCGTGAGCTTCTGCCAGCGTGTCCGTAAGGTTCGCCGAAGGGCAGCCGATGCGGTCCGCGATCTCCTCCACCGTGCCGCTCATTACCGCGCCTGCGCCCACAGCCTCGACATAGTCCGGGAACCCCATGCCCATCTCGTGCAGGCGCGCGTCATAGACGTTCCAGGCCACGCCACCGGGTTGCGCCAGCACCTTCACGGATTGCTCCGAGTAGCCCTCGTGCTCGTTCGAGAACCGCTGGCCCGCCGCGTTCACCTGAATGCCGCCCTCCATCATGAGCGCCCAGGTGATCAGGATCCCGTGGGGGTGTGCGACCGAGCCGTGGCCTTGGTAGGCGGTCAGGTCGCGCGTCTCGGCGCCGAGACCCTGGCCCCAGAGCACTGCATTCCCGGTATTGCCCGCATGCCCGAAATAGGGGGCTGTCGCGATCTCGGGGATGTGCCGGGCGACCAGGTCCGGGTTCCCGCCATAACCGTTGCAGGCGAGGATGATGGCACAGGCGCGGATGGTCTCGGTCTTGCCGTCCGGCCGGGTTGTCCGGACACCTCGGACAGCGTCGCCCTCGGTCAGCAATGCGGTCACGTGGGCCCCGGTGACGATGTCGAGACCGGCGGTCTCCGCCGCAGTGTTGAGCCGCCCGATCAGGGCCGCCCCCGTCTTCTCCGGGACCGCGTGCATGCGATGGGCCGAGTGGCCGGGATAGCGGAAGTCGTCCAACACCACCCATTCCAACCGGTGCCGGTCCGTGAGCCACTCCAGCGCGGGGCCGATTGCGCGCGCGGCGGTCGCGGTGATGCCGGGATGCGCACCGCCTGCGGCCTTCTTCTGGATGTCGGCGATGAAGGCCTCCGGGCTGTCCTCGATCCCGAGCGCGTTCTGGAACCGCGTGGTGGGTGCGGG
>JBCDID010000186.1:0-7204 GCA_038749355.1 Pseudomonadota bacterium
GTTGAAGCGTGCAACAACCGCAACGTCCGTGAGAGGCGCACTCGGGTTGGCGCCGGTCGGCAGAGGGCTCCAAAACCTCGATCAGCTCCGCGCGATGGCCATGCAGGTTGGCGCGCACGACCTCACCCGGCAGCGCGCCCGGGACGAACACCCCGTCCGCCGTCACCCCATCTCCCTGAGCCCCGAGCGACTCGATTGTCAGCAGATCCACCATAGCGCGATGCCTAGCAGCCTTTCGGGCCGCCGACTATTCCCCGCGCCGTGCCGCGAGCAGGAATTCTCGGTTGCCATCGCCGCCGAGAATTGGGCTGTTTGCATGGCCCAGCACGTGCCAGCCAAGATCAGCAACACAGGCCTGGACCTCCGCGAGCACCTCTTGGTGGATTGACGGGTCCGTGACGATGCCTCCCTTCCCGACTCGGGCGGGACCCGCCTCGAACTGCGGCTTGACCAGCGCCACCAGATGCGCCCCCGGCGCAGCATGGGACACAGCAGCGGGGAGCACCTTGGTTAGCGACACGAAGGAGAGGTCCGCCGTGATCCAATCGACGCGAGGGATATCCGGGTGTGGCAGGTCACGGGCGTTGCACCCCTCGATACACGTCACCCGTTTGTCTGCGCGCAGCTCCGCGTTCATTTGCCCGTGTCCGACATCGAGTGCGTATACATGGGCCGCGCCGCGATCCAGCAGGACCTCGGTGAACCCCCCGGTTGAAGCGCCAAGATCCAGCGCCGCCCCCGAAGGCCGCATAGCAAAGTGATCCAGCGCGTGTACGAGCTTCAGGGCCGCCCGGCTGACCCAGGGACATGGGTCACCAGTGATCGCTATCGCGCCGCTCGTCTTCGCACCCGGTTTCGCGGCCGCCTTCCCGTCAACGGTCACCACACCCGCAGCCACCAACGCCTGCGCTTTGGCCCGGCTGGGAACCAGCCCCTCGGCCACCATGCGCTGATCGAGCCTCATTCGAACACCGTACGTTCGGGGCGCACGCTCTTGAACTTGTCTACGAACATCAGGAAGGCAAGCGTCCGGAGTGACAGCGGCAAGCGCATTATCAGGAACGGCATGGTGACGGCCAGAGGAGGCCCGTCAGAACGGCGATCAACATCACCGAAAGACGAGCTAGTCTGTTCATGCAGTCCCGAGCGCGCGACGCACGGTCTGGATCGCGTCGGTCTCATCCTCGCCGAGGGTAGCGCCGTCAGCGGTCGCGACCTCCGTGATCATCCGGATCAGGTCTGGCTCGGCCTCGGGTCCCGCGAGCTGGGCAACAACCTTCGACAGCCGCCGTACCGCTTCATCGTTCGTGCCGCACTGGTCCACGACCCAGCGCCCGAAGGAGACCATGTCCAGTGCCTCGCGTTCGTCGATCTCGAACGTCTGGCGCATGCCTGACGTCATGGCCGAAATCTCGGATTGTGATATCGGTTGGTCCATGGTTGCCACCGCCACGATGATGCCGGCCGCGGCCAGCCTGGGGTCGTCCACGCTGTCGGCTGGCTGGGTGTTGTGCTTGCGTTTGTAGAGCAGGCGGCGCGCGGCTAACCGGACGTCATTGGCCGCGTCCATCACCTCGCCTGCGTCCTCCCGCACCTGCCGCGCCCGGTAGAGCCAGAACGCGACCGCCGCCAGCACCGCCAATATCCCGAGGATGACATGCATGCGTCGTCTCCGGTCAGAGTTGCGTGCTGACAGCCGCCCGCTTGCGGTCCAGTCGGTAGTCGGCCACGCGCCAGCCGCCGGGCACCTTGTCGAGCGCCACATAGAGATACATGCGCCCAGTGGTGCTGCGGAGCTCGACCAACCGGCGATGCGCGTCCTCTCCTGGCTTCGCAGCACGCGTGTAGACATCGAACGGGCGACCACCAAAGCTCTGCTGAAGCTTGGTCGTCACCGCCTGCGGGTCCTCTGCCTTCAAGTGCCCCGCGAACGCGCGGTAGTCGCCCGACAGCCCCGCACGTTGCAATCCCGCGAACTGTTCCGCCGATGTCGCGTACTGCGGTGGCTCGGAGCTCGACGCACTGGCGGAGAGCCCGGCATCCCCGGCTGACGAACTGCCGGATGGTCCGCCCTTCCCGCAGGCGCAGAGGGCAAGAACGACTGCAAACATCAGGACAACAGAGCGACGGATCGTTGGCTGGAACATGGACTATCTCACGTTTCTGGCGCGTTCAGGCGCGGCGGGAGTATTGCCGCAGCCGCGCACCAGAGTAAATCGCGAAGTCCGGTGCGCAGGGCCTGCTTCACGCGTCAGTAGCAGCGCCGCGCCTACCGTTGACAAGGACCATTCGGGGCGTCAGGCCCGTTGCGCCGCCTCAAGCTGACCCAAGGCAGAGAGCGCCTTCTCGACGATATGCGGCGCGGTCAGCCCTGCGAACTCGTACATCTTCGCAGGGGAGTCCTGGTCGATGAACACGTCCGGCAGCACCATCGAGCGCACCCGAAGCCCGGCATCAAGCGCGCCTTCTTCTGCCAGAAGCTGCAGCACGTGAGAGCCGAAGCCGCCAACCGAGCCTTCCTCGATCATGATCAGCGCCTCGTGCTCGCGCGCAAGCCGCATGATCAGGTCGCGGTCCAGTGGTTTCGCGAACCGGGCATCTGCGACCGTTGTCGAGAGGCCGCGCGAATCCAGGTCCTCTGCTGCTGTCAGGCACTCGGCGAGGCGCGCGCCAAACGAGAGGAGCGCGATCTTGGTGCCCTCTTTCACAACCCGGCCCTTGCCGATCTCAAGCGCCGTGCCGCGTTCGGGCATCTCGACACCCGCGCCCTCGCCGCGTGGATAGCGGAAGGCGCACGGCCGATCGTCGATCTCGACGGCTGTTCGGATCATGTGCACCAGCTCCGCCTCATCCGCCGCTGCCATGATCACGAAGCCGGGCAGGCAGCCAAGATAGGCGGTGTCGAACGAGCCCGCATGGGTCGCTCCGTCCGAGCCTACCAGCCCTGCCCGGTCGATGGCGAACCGGACCGGCAGCTTCTGGATTGCGACGTCGTGTACGATCTGGTCATAGCCGCGCTGCAGGAAGGTCGAGTAGATGGCGCAGAAGGGCTTCATCCCTGCCGCGGCCAGCCCTGCCGAGAAACACACAGCGTGCTGTTCGGCTAGACCCACATCAAAGGTCCGCTTCGGGTGCGCTTGTTCAAAGAGGTCCAGCCCCGTACCCGAGGGCATGGCCGCGTTGATGGCAACGATCTTCTCGTCGTCATCGGCCTCCTTGATGAGGCTCTGCGCAAAGACCTTGGTGTAGGAGGGCGCGTTCGACTTGCCCTTGGACTGCTTGCCCGTGACCACGTCGAATTTGGCAGTGGCGTGGCCCTTATCGGACGAGCCCTCGGCGGGCGCGTAGCCCTTGCCCTTCTTGGTGATCGCATGGATTAGGACCGGGCCGGTAGCCTTTGCCTTCACGGTCTTCAACACGCCGACAAGCTGTTCCATGTCGTGGCCGTCGATGGGGCCGATATAGTCGAAGCCCAGCTCCTCGAACATGGTGCCGCCCACGGTAGCGCCCTTGAGGATCGTCTCGGCCCGGTGCGCCCCTTCGCGCATCATGTCGCCAAGCGGACCGGGGACTGCATCGACGAACCCCTTGGCGATGTTCTTCAGGTCCTGCACCGGCGCTTGGGTGTAGAGACGAGTGAGATACTGGCTGAGCGCACCAACAGGCGGTGCAATCGACATCTCATTGTCGTTCAGGATGACGATCAGGCGGTTCTTCAGCCAGCCGGCGTTGTTCATCGCCTCGTAGGCAAGCCCCGCGGTCATGGCACCATCGCCGATCACGGCAATCGCATCCCCAGTGTCGGCACCCAGGTCCCGGCCAACGGCAAAACCCAGCCCGGCCGAGATGGACGTGGACGAGTGCGCGGCTCCGAACGGGTCAAAGGGGCTCTCGACTCGCTTGGTGAACCCGCTGAGACCACCGCCCATGCGCAAAGTCCGGATACGGTCGCGCCGACCCGTCAGGATCTTGTGCGGATAGCACTGATGCGACACATCCCAGATTAGCTTGTCGTGCGGCGTGTTGAAGACAGCGTGGATGGCTGTGGTCAGCTCCACGACACCGAGCCCAGCGCCCAGATGGCCCCCCGTCACGGACACGGCAGAGATCGTCTCGGCCCGCAGTTCGCTTGCCACACGCTTGAGCTCCTCGATCGAGAGCCCGCGCAGATCCGACGGATCCGCGATTTGGTCCAAAGTCGGCGTACTCGGTCGGTCCGTAGCCCCGTCACTCACGGCTTACACCCTTCCTGTCAATTTGTTCTATGAATCGCAAATTCTGCGGCTTCATGCAACCATTTGGCGCGATCGTGAAAAGGCGCGAGCGCATCGCGTGCAGCCGTGACTTCGTCGGCGGCGGCCCTGCGGGCGCCGTCCAGACCCAGCTCCGACACAAATGTCGCCTTGCCCGCCTCGGCATCCTTTTGCAGCCTCTTGCCCGCCAGTTCCTCGTCACCCTCTACATCTAGGAGATCGTCGCGGATCTGGAAGGCCAGCCCGAGATGTTGCGCATATTTTGCGAGCGATTTGCGCGCAGCGGCATCCTGAGCGAGGATTCCGCCCGCCTCCGCCGAGATCCGGATCAGAGCCCCGGTCTTGAGCGCCTGAAGACGGGTGATGGTGGGCAGGTCGAAGGGTGTCGCGGAGGTCTCCGCGGCAATGTCAATCATCTGGCCACCGACCATGCCAGGTCCGCCGGCCGCGCGGGCCAGCCCAAGACACATTTCCGCGCGCACGGCACCATCCGGATGGGTTGCCGGGTCCGACAGGATCTCGAACGCGAGCGTCTGCAGGGAATCACCTGCAAGAATCGCGACCGCCTCGTCGAAGGCTTTGTGCGTGGTGGGCTTGCCCCGGCGCAGGTCATCATCGTCCATAGCGGGCAAATCGTCATGGACGAGCGAATACGCATGCAAGCATTCGATGGCAGCCCCTGCCCTGAGGGCTCTGTCGCGTGGCACCTCGAACATCGCCGCGCCCTCGACAGCGAGGAACGCCCGCAGCCTCTTGCCGCCGCCGAGGGTTGCGTAGCGCATAGCCTCCCAAAGCGGACGTTCGCCGTTCACGATATCCGCACCCGGCGCGATGAGGCGCTCAAGCGTCGCCTCGACCTCCGTTGCAACAGCGGTGAGATGGTCCTTGAACGTCACGTGAAGCACTTTCCCGCCGCCTGAGCCCGACAAGCGGTACAACGCAGGAGGGTTGTGATGCGAACGGTTCTGAAACCATCCCGGTTAGGGGACTTTTCACCGAATCGCCGCTCTCCTGACAGGGGAAACTGCATGGTTAAACTTCTCGATAAATTGGCGGGAATGATCAGTTGGCATCCATAGGCTCGGTCTGGCCATCCGCCCCCGTGATCTTCTCGACCCTGAGCTCGGCGGCCTTCAGCCTATCCTCGCAGTGCTTGCGCAACGCCTCGCCCCGTTCATAGAGGTCAATGGACTGTTCCAGCGGCACCTGTCCGCCCTCGAGATTGCGCACCACGTCTTCCAAGGCGCCAAGCGCCTCCTCGAA
Source organism: Pseudomonadota bacterium (assembly GCA_038749355.1). Taxonomy (GTDB): domain Bacteria; phylum Pseudomonadota; class Alphaproteobacteria; order Rhodobacterales; family Rhodobacteraceae; genus Thermohalobaculum. The sequence goes on from JBCDID010000186.1 coordinate 5,517, forward strand.
GCTCATCTCCGCGATCGCCTTGTCGCTCATTTCTCTGCCCGTTCCCGTTCTACTCAGGCCGCGTGGTTTTTCAGCACATTCAGGTGCGCTGTCAGGCTTTCTGCCAAACCGTCGAGGTCATAGCCACCCTCCAGTGTAGACACCACCCTCCCGTCGCAGAGGTCCGCCGCCGCATCGCAAAGCCGCTCTGTCGCCCAGCGGAAGTCTTCCGCCGTCCATTGCAGGTTTGCCAACGGGTCGTCCACATGCGCATCGAAGCCCGCCGAGATCATCACGAGGTCCGGCTGGTGCGCCCGCACCGCAGGCATCACGCGGTTTTCGAATGCCGCGCGCATTTCCGACGTGCCAGTAAGTGGACGCAGCGGAGCATTGTGGATGTTGTCATGCTTGCCCCGTTCGCCCGCCGCTCCGGTCCCGGGGAAGAGCGGCATCTGGTGGGTCGAGGAGAACATCACCCGGTCATCGTCCCAGAAGATGTCCTGCGTGCCATTGCCATGGTGCACGTCAAAGTCCACGATAGCGATACGGGACATGCCCAGCACCTCCAACGCATAAAGCGCACCCACCGCGACGTTAGAGAACAGGCAGAAGCCCATGGCCCGTTCCCGCTCAGCATGGTGGCCGCAGGGACGCACGGCGCAGAAGGCCGCCCGGGCATCGCCCTTCGAGACCGCCTCGACTGCCGCAATGTTCGACCCCGCGGCATGGCGGGCGGCGTTCAACGAACCAGGGCTCATATGCGTGTCGGCATCCAAGCTCACCCATCCATCCGACGGCGCCGCCGCGACAATCCCCTGCACGTAGCGCTCGGAGTGCGGCCGGATCAGGTCGGCATCCGTGGCCGCTGGCGCCTCGGCGCGCGGCAACTCAGCAAACGCGTCGCCGGCCAGCACCTCGTCAATGCGTTCGATGCGAGCCACACGTTCCGGATGCCCCGGCGGTGTCACATGCTCATGCGAGCTGGGATGTGTGATGATCTGCAACGTCATGTCACCACCATAGGACGAGTCTTAAGACAAGGTAAATGCCACGGCGACGCTGGGCGGATCAAATCGATCAGTCTGGTGTCAGCATGTAGCCCGCGCCACGCACGGTCTGGAGGTAGCGCGGGTTCTTCGGGTCCGACTCGATCTTCCGACGCAAGCGCGTGATCTGGACGTCGACGGCGCGTTCCTGCACATCGCCTTGAGCCCCACCGAGTTCCTCGGCCAACCTTGCCCGGCTAACGGTCTCGTTCGGCTGGCGGGAGAAGACCCGCATGAGCGCCTGTTCGGTCGATGTCAAGCGCACCGATTCCTCGCCACGCCGCAGTTCCCCACGCAGCAAATCGTACTCAGTCTCGCCCATAACTTTGAATGCATCAGCTACTTACTGAGTTAGAAGTCCAATCTGCGTTTGCAAGCCATCTCCGAAGGTTGAGAGAAAGGGTTAAGTTATCTCGTAGTGCATTGGCAGAGCGCAGCACCGTGCCGGCAGCCACAATTAAAAAATTTGAACTGACCGGACAAATCTCTTTCCGCCAACTCTTATTGCTATGGCAATCATTAGATGATTTAAACCGCCTTTATAAATTGACCCTCGAATCACAAGGTTTACCCAACGTGCCTACCTCGATCGACGAGGTGCTAAAAGGTGGCATTTAGTCCTGTTCAAAAACTAATGGTTCGCCGTCGCACATTGGATGGACA
>JBCDID010000187.1:0-7187 GCA_038749355.1 Pseudomonadota bacterium
CCAGCACCAGCACGCCGTCAGAGGCGCGCAAGACGCCCATCTGGCGACGCCCCTCGCCACAGTTCTCGGAACAGTCGCCGCTAAGTTCGCACAGAACGTCGACGACCTTGCCTTCGAACCGGGCGGCTTCGCGGCCGAGCACGCCGTCCCATCCAACCGCCTGGCTGCCTTCAGAGAACTCGCCTTCGGCTGCGGCGGGCAGAGCCATCAATGCGGACAATGCCGCTGCTATCAGAATGCGCATGTCTCAGCCTCCCGTAACGGATTTGACGAGCTTCTTCGGGATCGCGAAGGGTGGGATGGGCCCGAACTCCTCGTGCGTTTTGTTGGTGATGCCGGCGTCAGCCACGACCTTCTCGACGATCAGGTACTTCACACCGTCGCGCTCGTGCAGGATGCCGTCTGCCGTGATCTGGTGGCTCTGGACCGACAGCAGCGTGTCGCCCGCGACATCGCCATTGCCTTCCCATTTCAGCACCATGTAGACGGTGCCGTCTTCGGCCAGCACGCCGACCGGGATGCCGCCAGCCGCGCACCACATGGCGCAGGTATGGTGCGCCGAGCCCACGACGGCATCCGGGCCGCCCATGACGCCCGAATAATAGCACCAGGTGTCGATGATCTCGCCTTTCACCTGCACCCGCTCGCCGTTTGCGGCCAGCGCGGAACCGGCCAGCCCGCAGGCGACAAGCGCACTACCCAGGAACTTTAACATGCGGTACCTCCTCTGCTTTCCGGCACGGTATCATGGCATGGCATTTCGCTTGATCACGTTTTCGCAAACACTGGCCAAGCGCGGCGGGACCGGATATGCGGACCGCCCCAGGACCGGAGCTGCCCATGATCCTCTACCCCGCAATCGACCTGAAGGACGGCCAATGTGTGCGTCTCGTGCGTGGCGAGATGGATCAGGCGACGGTCTTCAACGATGATCCGGCGGCACAGGCTCGGGCCTTCCAGGATGCCGGTTGCCAATGGGTGCATCTGGTGGATTTGAACGGGGCCTTCGCCGGTGCACCTGTCAACGGGGCGGCGGTGGATGCAATTTTGGGCGCGGTCTCGGTGCCCTGCCAGCTTGGCGGCGGCATACGCGACATGGCCACCATCGAGACTTGGCTGGGCAAGGGATTGGCCCGGGTGATCCTCGGGACAGTGGCGGTGCGCAATCCGGATCTGGTGCGCGAAGCTGCCCGGGCCTTCCCCGGCAAAGTCGCTGTCGGGATCGACGCGCGCGGCGGGATGGTCGCCGTGGAGGGCTGGGCCGAGACCACGAACATCACCGCGCTCGACTTGGCGGCGAAGTTCGAGGACGCGGGCGTTGCTGCCATCATCTATACTGATATCGACCGGGACGGGGCGATGCAGGGCCCCAATGTCGAACCGACGGCGGCCTTGGCCCGCGCCGTGTCCATCCCCGTGATTGCGTCGGGCGGCGTGTCCTCCATGGAAGATTTGCAAGCGCTCAAGGATAGTGGCGCGGCGCTCAATGGTGTCATTTCCGGCCGCGCGCTCTATGATGGGCGGATCGACGCTGCCAGCGCGCAGGAGCTTCTGAGTGCTTAAGACCCGCATCATCCCCTGCCTCGACGTGAAGGGCGGCCGCACAGTCAAGGGCGTGAATTTCGTTGACCTCGTTGATGCGGGAGACCCGGTTGAGCAGGCCAAGCTCTACGATGCTGCCGGCGCGGACGAGCTTTGTTTCCTCGACATCACCGCGAGTCATGAGAACAGGGGCACGATCCTGGACGTTGCACGGCGGACGGCGGAGCAATGCTTCATGCCCCTGACCATTGGCGGTGGAGTGCGGACCGTGGACGACATTCGGGCGCTGCTTCTCGCGGGCGCCGACAAGGTCTCAATCAATACGGCGGCTGTGAAGAATCCCGATTTTGTGGCCGAGGCCAGCCGCAAGTTTGGCGCGCAATGCATCGTGGTGGCAATCGACGCCAAGTCGGTCGGGCCGGACCGGTATGAGATTTTCACGCATGGTGGCCGGGAACCCACGGGGATCGATGCGGTCGAGTTCGCGAAACTGGTCGAGTCCAAGGGCGCGGGAGAGATCCTGCTGACCTCCATGGACAGGGACGGCACCAAGGTCGGTTTCAATCTCGGGCTGACGCGCGCGGTGTCTGACGCGGTCTCGATTCCCGTGATCGCATCGGGTGGGGTCGGCAATCTGGATCACCTCGTCGAGGGCGTGACCGAGGGCCATGCCTCCGCCGTACTGGCCGCGTCGATCTTTCATTTTGGCGAGTACACCATTGGCGAGGCGAAAGCCCACATGGCTGAATCTGGCATCGCGGTGCGGCCATGAACGAGGTATTGCAGCGACTTTGCGCAACCATCGAGGCGCGCAAAGGTGCGGCTCCCGACAGCTCGCACACGGCGGCGATGTTGGCGAAAGGCCCCGCGAAGTGCGCCGAAAAGTTCGGCGAGGAAGCGATCGAGGCGATCATTGAGGCGACCAGAGGCGACCGTGAGGCTCTGACACGCGAGGCAGCCGACGTGATCTACCACCTGCTGGTGATGCTGGCGGCGCAGGACCTGTCGCTGGACGATGTTCTCGCGGAACTCGAGCGGCGTGAGGGTACTTCCGGCATTGCGGAGAAGGCCGCGCGGCAGAGTTGATGCGGCTCCCTGTTCTGGTGATCAACCGGGATCAGGACACTGATAGGCTGGCGGCGTTCCAACAATCGGCACAGCGGTTCAGTGTGGAGTTCGAGCGCATCCCCGCGCTCGACGCACATGCGCCCGATTTCTCTTTCGCGGACTATGCCGGTCTGATCGGCGATCACTTTTGGGGCGAGGCGGTCGCCAAACCCGGTGCAATCGGCTGTTTCCTAAGCCACCGCAGGGCTTGGCAGCATGTCCTCGACTTCAATCTGCCAATTGCCTTGATTTGCGAGGATGATGCGGAGTTCCTGAGAGATCCCACCGGACTGAGTGCACTTTTAGGCGAGGCATCTGAGTTCGACGTGATCTTTGCGAACCGGCGTCTTGCACGTTGGGCCCGGGCGGTCTCGGGGGAGCCCGCCGAACAGCTGTCCTCGGTTGTCGCGGCGCTGGCTGCTAAAGGTGGGCCCAAAGCGCTTGGCCTGAAGCCGACACCTGGGGGTGACTGTTACCTAGTCAGTGCGCGAGGCGCATCCCGCCTGTTGGCGCTGACGGCGGAGCAAAGGATCACTTGTGGCGTGGACTGGGCCATGATCATACAGGCGCTGCCAAAGATCACCGATGAACAGGCGGTCGCGTTTCTAGAGCTCGCGATCCTCCGGCGGACCATGTCTGCCAATGCCGAACCGCTGACTGCGCTTGTGCTCTGCGACCCTGTGGCCGATCAGTCAGGGCAGGGCGGCAGCACGATCAAACACGCAGTCAAACGGCCTATCTCTGAGATGCGGCAATAGAGTTCAGATTCCGGGCTCCGCTTTCAGATGGTGGGCGATGAAAGACCCTACCTTGGCGACCGCCTTGTCGGCCTGCGCGATGCGTCCGCGGAAGATCGGCCATGCGTGCGGGACGCCGCGCCACAGTTCCAGCTGGACATCGCCCCCGGCATCTCGAAGGCGTTCGGCCAGACGCAAGGCGTCATCCATGAGGATTTCGCGTTTGCTGGCCATGAGCAGGCTGGGCGGCGGTGTGGTCCAGGTGCCGAATGCGGGAGATGCCAGCGGATCGGCTTCGTCATGTCCGGAAAGGTACATCGCAGCAACCTCGGGCATCCGGCCTGCCGGCAGCATGGCGTCGCGTGTGGCATTACGCCGGATGCTGGGTGCCTGCCCGGTCAGGTCCGCCCATGGGGAAAGCCCGTAAAGACAGGCGGGTTGGGGGTCGCCCTCGGCCTGAAGCTTCAGAGACAGGGCGAATGCAAGGCCGCCGCCTGCTGAGTCCCCGCCCACCGCGATCTCTTCGGGTGTATAGCCAGCAGCCAGAAGATGCCGGTAAGCCGCCAGAGCATCGTCCAGCGCTGCAGGGAACGGATGTTCTGGCGCGCGCCGGTAATGCGGTAGTACCACGCGCACCCCAGCTGCACCGGCGATTGCGGCCCCGAGATGCTTGTGGGTTCGCGGCGAACCGGCAAGATAGGCGCCTCCGTGCAGGTGCAGCGCGACCTTGCGGCGGTCCGGGCGGCCGCAGCTCGCCCAAAGGGCTTCGATCATGCCGACTTTGCGGGGTTCCCCCGGCCTGCGCATCAGATCATCGACAAAATGCGCATCAGGTGTCGGGACAAGGCGTGAGGCATCGCGTTCCATCAGAGCCCGCAGAACCAGAGGATCCTCAAGCCGCTTCAGCTTGCGCTTCACCGTCAGGCGCAATAGCAGATTGAGCAGGAAGAGCCGGGGGTCCAACGGGATCAGCCCGCGCGGCGGCGCTCGATCGCCTCCCAGATCAGCGCGGCCACGTTCACGCCGTCGAACCGTTCGAGTTCCTGGATGCCCGTGGGTGACGTGACGTTGATCTCGGTCAGGTTGCCCCCGATCACGTCGATGCCAGTGAAAATCAGCCCGCGTTCGCGAAGGATTGGGCCGAGGCGCGCGCAGATCTCGCGGTCGCGATCCGTCAGGTCCACTTTCTCGGGCCGTCCACCCACATGCATGTTTGACCGTGTCTCGCCTGCCTGCGGCACGCGGTTGATGGCGCCAACAACCTCGCCGTCGATGATGATCACGCGCTTGTCACCTGCCGCCACGTCGGGCAGGAACTTCTGGATCATGAGAGGCTCGCGGTTGATGCCGGTGAACATCTCATGCAGCGAGGCGAGGTTCGAGTCCTCAGGCCGCAGGCGGAAGATCCCGGCACCGCCATTGCCATAGAGCGGTTTGACGATGATGTCGCCGTGTTCCGCGCGGAACGCCTTGATGTGATCCAGCGAGCGGGCGACCATGGTTGGTGGCATCAGGTCGCGGAATTCGAGCACCAGGATCTTTTCCGGGCAGTTCCGGACCCAAAACGGGTCGTTCACCACCAGCGTTTCGGGATGGATCTGTTCGAGAAGGTGGGTGTTGGTGATGTAGCCCATGTCGAAGGGCGGATCCTGCCGGAGCAGTACAACATCCCAGTCGGCGAGATCGACGGTGCGGCGTTCGCCGAGTTCGGCGTGGGCACCCTCGACCATCTGAACTTCCAGATCCCAGCCGGTTGCCGTGACGCGGCCTGCCTGCCAGGCGAGGTCTTCGACATGGTAATGGAACAGCCTGTGGCCGCGGGCCTGTGCCTCGATCGCAAGACGAAAGGTGCTGTCCGCATGGATATCGACGGACCCGATCGGGTCCATCTGAATTGCAACGTTCAGGGCCATCTGGCGCCTCCGGTTCAGCCGGTGGTGGACTGTTCCGCTGATGTCACTTGGCGGCGCGGGTCGTCAATGGTCAACACATGGCTGACCACACGAGCGACGCCCGGGATGCCGGCTGCGCTGTCGATGACGCGACCGAGTTCGGTGCGGGAGCGCGCGATTCCAGTAAGGTGCACGACCTTGTCCACGGTCTCGACGGTGTAATTGACCGAGCTGACATTGGTGTCCGTCAGCAGACCGAGACGCAGCTGGTTCGAAATCCAAGCGTCGTTCACGTAGTCGATCGCACCGGAATCCTCTTTGACCGTCAGTTCGTCGGTCACGATGCCGACACCGGGTGTGCTCCACGCAATCTTGGTGGCATCTATCTTGTCTTCGCGCCGCGGCACCGATCCCGTCAGGACCACCCTGCCTTCGACAACGCTGGTTGAAATGTCGCCGAAAAGCTCCGTCGAATGGTTGAGAAACCGATTGTTCAGACTGAGCCGTATCTCGGCATCCTGCAACGCGTCCTTGGTGGAGCGTTCTTCCAAAACCGTTCGAGTAACGACTGCGCCAGTGCCGACCGCGACGCTCGCGCCGCAGGATGCCAACAAAAGCATCGAGCAGAGCCAAGCCCCGCCCTTGAAAATCCTGTCCATGGAATTCTGTCCTTGCCTGTCTCTCTTGCCTCACATCAGGCTGGACCAAGCATTCTCGATAATTTCAACCGCACCGTCATGCCCGACAAGGGCAACATCGAAGCGGCAGAGAGGTTGGATGCCCGTTTCCGCCTGATACGCCACTATATACTGTGTGGCGGCTGCTTCCAAGCGGTGCCATTGCCGTAAGGAAACCGGGGAGTCCCAACCGTTCAGGTGCTTGCGCTGCTTCACTTCGACAAAGACAATCTGGTGGTTTTCCTCAACGATCAGATCGAGTTCGCCTTCCGCACATCGCCAGCGTTCCGCCAGCAGCCTTGCATCCCGGCGCAGGTAGCTGCGCAGTGCGATCTCCTCCGCGGCGCGGCCGGAACGCGCAGACATACTGCCGCGTCTTTGCGCTTTGGCCCGTGATCGCGGGCCAAGCCACAGATCTGCTTGCCAGCCGTTCATCTTTCCAGTTTGCACGGACGCGACGGAAGGCATATTCTGTTCCTTTAATGTTCCACTATCCATTACCCTAATAACCCCTAACAGGTCCCTAATGCACAACGTCTGGCCATCGACGTCGGCAACCTCTATATGGCCGCCATGTCGCACGGCTCCGACACCGAACCCTCCGGGCTTGCCTTTCGCAAGATGCACGGTCTCGGCAATGATTTTGTCGTTGTCGACCAACGGCATGCGCGTGTTCCGTTGGCCGAGCGTCTGGTTCAGGCGATCGGTGACCGGCATCGTGGTGTGGGCTTCGACCAGCTGACTGAGATCCTTCCCGGAGAGGACACCGATGTAGCGCTGACCTTTTGGAACGCGGACGGCTCCACGGCAGGCGCGTGCGGCAACGCGACCCGCTGCATCGCCGGATGGCTCATGGAGGACGCAGGAACAGAGGTCATGACCCTGCGCACCGAGCGGGGACGTCTCACGGCCCGACGCCGTCCTGACGGTGTGGTCGAGGTCGATATGGGTCCGCCGTCACTCGACTGGTCGGAGATCCCTCTGGCCGAGGACGTAGATACCGGAAGGCTCCCCATCGACGGCGATCCGGCTGCGGCAGGCATGGGGAACCCGCATTGCACCTTCTTCGTCGATGACGCGGACAGCGTCGATCTCGTGGCGCGCGGTGGTGAGATGGAACACCATCCGCTCTTTCCTGAGCGCACCAATGTGCAGTTCGTTCAGGTCCTTGCGCCGGACCGGGCCCGCGTGCGTGTTTGGGAACGCGGGGTCGGGGTGACGCTGGCCTCGGG
>JBCDID010000188.1:0-7123 GCA_038749355.1 Pseudomonadota bacterium
ATCGGATCCTGCCAGATCAGGTCCTCGGCCGGGACTTCCTCGCCGAGATACAGCGCCTTCGGCCCCATGTCGCGGTGGGTCAGCTTGAACCATGCGCGGGCGAAAGCGTCGGCGAACTGGTCCGGGTTCTGGTGGAACCGCTTGGAGATCGCGCCGTAAGCCGGATCCATCCGCATCGCCATGTCAGCCGTGGTCATCATGATGGTGACCTTGCCGTTACCATCGGCGGCCGGTGCGTGGTCCTCGTCTTTCAGATCTTTCGGATGCCACTGCCAGGCGCCTGCTGGCGACTTCACCACTTCCCAGTCGTAGCCGAACAGGACGTCGAAGTAGCCCATGTCCCACTGGACCGGGTTCGGGGTCCACGCGCCTTCAATGCCCGAGGTGATCGTATCGATGCCCTTGCCGGACTTGTAGGAGGAAAGCCAGCCCTGGCCCATCGCCTCCATGGGCGCGCCCTCGGGTTCCGTTCCCACATGGCTCTCCGGACCGGCGCCATGCGCCTTGCCGAAGGTGTGGCCACCGGCGACCAGCGCCACTGTCTCCTCGTCATTCATTGCCATCCGGGCGAAGGTTACGCGGATATCGTGTGCCGAGAGCAACGGATCGGGGTTTGCGTCCGGTCCTTGAGGGTTCACGTAGATCAGACCCATCATGACGGCTGCCAGCGGGTCTTCCAGCTTCGAGGCGCCAGCATCGCCTTCCATGGCGCGCAGGCCGCCGTAGCGGGAGTTCGGGTTGTCGGAGCCGAGCAGCCAGCCATCCTCGGACCCCCAGTAGACGTCCTTCTCCGGCTCCCAGACGTCGGCGCGACCGCCGCCGAAGCCGAAGGTCTTGAAGCCCATGCTTTCCAGCGCGACGTTCCCGGCCAGGACCAGCAGATCGGCCCAGGAGATCGCGCAGCCGTACTTCTGCTTGATCGGCCAGAGCAGCATGCGCGCCTTGTCGAGGTTGCCGTTGTCGGGCCATGAGTTCAGCGGGGCGAACCGCTGCTGCCCGGTGCCCGCACCGCCGCGACCGTCGAACGTGCGGTAGGTCCCAGCTGCGTGCCAGGCCATACGGATCATCAGGCCGCCGTAGTGACCGTAATCGGCAGGCCACCAGTCCTGGCTGTCGGTCATGAGTGCGGTGAGGTCAGCCTTCAGCGCCTTGTAGTCGAGGCCCTTAAACGCCTCGGTGTAATCGAACACCTCGCCCATCGGATTCGACAGCGCCGTGTTCTGGTGCAGAATGTCGATGTTGAGGGCGTTGGGCCACCAGTCGCGGTTCGATACATGGGTTCTGCCCGAGAAGGGGCACGATGTTACACCGTCCATCATGTCTTAGCTCCGTTGCTTTCGCTGCGTTTGCTGGGGTCGCGGGAGATTGGGAATCACCCGGGACCCTGTCGTTATGCGGGGACGGTAGCCGTGGCGTATGATCAGAGGAAGTCGTATTTTCTGATGACGCCAGTCAGGGAAAATTATCGGCTTGCGCCGACCCGCCGGTGCATCACGCCCCTCGCGGGGCTTTGGATGCACCCTACGCGGCCTCATCGGTGTCGCCGCGTAGGGTGCGTCCATGAACCACCGAAGCCCGCAGGGCCAATCAACTGAGGTGATGCACCTCCTGCAACCCGTAGACCGGGGTGTCGATCCCCTCCATCCGGGCTTTCAGTTGCAGCGACAGGAACTGCGAGTAGTGCCGCGACTGGTGCAGATTCCCGCCGTGGAACCATAGCGCCTCCTGCTGGGTCGGCTTCCACATATTGCGCTGCTCGCCCTCCCAGGGGCCTGGATCCTTGATGGTGTCCGAACCAAGCCCCCAAACCTTGCCAACCTTGTCTGCCGTCTCCTGGTCGATCAGGTCCGCGGCCCAGCCGTTCATGGACCCGTATCCGGTGGCATAGACGATCATGTCAGCCGGGAGCTCCTCTCCCGTGTCCAGCTTCACGCCGGTCTCCGTGACCTCGGTCACCTGGCCGCGCTGCAGCTTGACCTCGCCATCAATGATCAACTGGCTCGCCCCGATATCGATGTAGTAACCTGAACCCCGGCGCAGGTACTTCATGAACAACCCCGAGTCGTCATCGCCCCAGTCCAGCCAGAACCCGGCTTTCTCGAGCCCCGCGTAGAACTCCGCGTCCTCGTCGCGAATGGTGGCGTAAACCGGCTTCTGGAACTCGTGCAGTATTGCGTAGGGAATGGAGGCAAAGATCAAGTCCGCCTTGTGGTGGTCGACACCCGCGGCCACGGCCTCTTCCGAATACAAAGCCCCGAGCCCGTGCTTCATCAGCGGGTCTGACCGCACGATATGGGTCGAGGACCGCTGCACCATGGTCACATCGACATCACTCTCCCAAAGCGCCGCGGCGATGTCATGGGCAGAGTTGTTCGATCCGATGATCACAGCCTTCTTGCCCTTGTAGGCATCCGGTCCGGGGTGTTTCGACGAATGGTGCTGATCGCCCTTGAACGTGTCCATGCCGGGCAGATCCGGCACGTTCGCCTTGCCGGACATGCCGGTGGCAAGCACCAATTGCTTGGGCCGCAGCACCACTTGCTCGCCATCGCGGTCCACCACGACGGTCCACTCTTTGCTCGCCTCGTCGTACTTCGCGGACTTTGCCTCCGAGCTGCCCCAGTAATTCAGCTCCATGATGCGCGTATACATCTCGAGCCAGTCGCCGATCTTGTCCTTCGGGCTGAATATCGGCCAGTTCTTCGGGAATGGCAGGTAGGGCAGGTGGTCGTACCAGACCGGATCGTGCAGGCAGAGCGACTTGTAGCGGTTGCGCCAGCTGTCCCCCGGACGAGCGTTCTTCTCGATGATGATGGTGGGCACGCCGAGTTGCCGCAGCCTCGCGCCCAGTGCAATGCCGCCCTGACCGCCGCCGATGATGACCGTATTGGGCTGTTCGGTGTAGCCGAGATTGGCAGCCTCGGCCTCGCGCTCCTCTTTCCAGGTGGTGCGGTGTTTGCCCTGGCCGTGCTTGGCACCGAGCGGGCGGTGGTCGCCATGCGGCTCCTCGTGGCCCTTGAGCTCAACCATGGTGGTCAGAAGCGTCCAGATCTGGTCGCCCTGCATCCGCATCAGCCCGTAACCGCGCGAAACCCCGGTCTCGAACGTGAACCATGCGGTGGTGATGCCATCCTCATCGGTCACGGCCTCGTCCGGGTTCAGCGCCCAGTTGGTCGGCTTCACGTCCGACAGCTGCGCTGTGAGCATCTCGCGCACCTGGTCGCGGCCCTCCATGGTGCGGATGTTCCAGGTGAAGCTGACCAGATCGCGCCAATAACAGGTCTCGGCAAACAGCGAGACGGCGGCCTCGATCAGCCCCTTCTCAAGCGCCTCGCCCAATGTCGCGAGCATGTGGCCGGCACGGGCCTCGGGTGTCGTGTCGAGCATGGTGATCCTCCCTTATAGGTGTCGCCTTTGCGGCGCTTATCCGCTCAGGTTGCAGGAGAATCATCGGACGCGGCAAGGGCGCATCTGCGTCCTGCGGGCAGCCAGCGGACAGAATCCAGCGCTAGAGCTCGTGCATGACCTCTGAACGGCTGGATCCACCATCTCGCGGGCATCAGACCATTGCGCTCCTTACCCTTGAGGCTCCGCCCGCGCCAGATACACGCCGATGGCCATAAATCCCAACCCCAAGGCGCGCTTTCCCGTGATCGGAGAAGTTACAGTCCCAAACCATCCAAAGTGATCTATCAGCGCCGCGCAGGCGAGCTGTCCTAACAACACAAGGAAGACGGCGTTTCCCAACCCGATGCGCGGTGCGGAGTAGGTGATCGACCCGATGTAGAGGACGAACAGGACGCCGCCGAGATAGCTTACGGTGTTGGCTGGCCAGGTTCGAATGGACAGGGTCGACGATCCGGCAAGCAGCAAGCAGATCGTGGTGCAGGACGCGACGGCACACAGTACGGCGACGGCCAGCAGAGGACTGCCGAGGCTGCGGCCAAGGCTTGCGTTGATCGCCGCCATCACGGGGACCGCAAATCCTGCGGCGATCATCAGCACGAGCAACGGGGCGTGAGATTGGGGCATGGTCCAGGTCTCAACTTCCGCTTAGGTGACAGGCAAGTCTCAGGCGGACTCGGCCCGGATTTCCCGAACCGTCCGACCGGCGATCCCCCAGTCGTCGAGGTGCGCTTCGTCGATCACGACAAAGGTCGATGCGGGTGGCTTGTTCAGCACGCGTTGCAAGAGTTCGGTGACGCCCGAGATCAACTCTGCCTTCTGCTCCGGCGAGGGACCAGTGCCGTCCGGGCCGCCTTCTCGCGTGACCTTGATGTTCACATAGGGCATGGCTCAATCCTTCCGTTCGATATGGGTGAAGACCTTGGTCAGAACCCGCCATCCGTCCTGCGAGCGGATGATCGTCAGCAGGTCCTGATAGTTGCGGCCGAGCATCGTCATGCGCGCCTCGACCACGCCGATCTGCCCACCTTTCAGGGTGATCTCCTCGACCACCTCCTCTCGCGGATCATTGCGGGATGCCGGCGGCGTACGGGCATCGATGCGCCGCATGTACGCGTCCAGGTCCAGAAACTCGTGATTGCCGGCGGTGGCGTTCACATAGGCCAGTTCGGCATGGAACACGTTTCTCAGAACCGAACTGTCCGAATGATAGAGCCCGTCGAAATAGCGCGCCATGAGTGCATGGATTTCCAGCTGATCTGTCTTGTTCATCAGATCAGCCCCTCGGCTAGCATGGCCGCCTGTGTCGTCGGGCGCGCCATGATCCGGTCCACGAACCCGGCGAGGTTGGGCCATGCCTTCAGGTCGATGGCTTTGACGTTCGCCCAGTTGGCCAGAACGAAAGTGTAGGCGTCCGCGGCCGAGAACCGGTTCTCGACCAGAAACTCCCGCCCGTCGGACAGCTCCGACTCGAGATAGTCGAACTTGGATGCGACCTTCGAAGCCGCTGCCGCTTTCTCGTCCTCGGTCGATTGGTCGGAGAACAGCGGGCTCCAGGACTTGTGAAGCTCGGCCGCCGCGAAGTTGAGAAACTGCTGCAACCGCGCGCGGGCGACCGACCCCAGGGCCGGAGAGAACGCCTTGTCGGGGTGCCGGTCCGCGATGTGCTGCATCACGGCGACGCCTTCGGTCAGCACCTCGTGGCCGATATCAAGGGCCGGGACATAACCATTGGGACTGATGGCGCGGTAGTCCTCGCCCGAGGCAGTGCGCCCCACGGCTGGGTCGACCTGCACGATCTCAAAATCGGCCCCGACTTCCCGCAGCATGATATGGCTGGCGAGAGAGCAGGCGCCGGGGAGGTAGTAGAGTTTCATCTGAGGGTCCTTTCGGTTGACTAACGTCACACCGAGGTAGCGACCCGTCCGATCGATTGATAATATCGATATTTCAATATAATGATCTGCACTATAGATCGTATTGGAGTTGAGATGACATACGATCAGCTTCTGGCCTTCGACGCCATCGTCTCCACAGGCACGTTTCGCGGGGCCGCCGACAAACTGAACAAGGCCCAGTCGGCGGTAAGTCACCAGATCCGCAAGCTTGAGGACGAACTGCAGTTCGACTTGTTCTCACGTGAGGCCTATCGGCCCGAGCTGACACCAGAGGGTACGGTCTTTTTCCGTGAGACCGCGCGGGTCTTGGACTCTTTCCGGTCCCTGAAGGACACCGCGACCGGTCTGCGCAGCGCCCAGGAGCCCATCGTCCGAATTGCGATGACCGCGACCATGGCGTTTGATCCTGTGCTGGAACTGCTTGGCCGCATCGGCTCGAGATATCCAAGCACGCATATCCGGGTGGATGCCGAGATGATGGGCGGTCCGCTGGCGCGCCTGATGCGTGACGAGGCCGCTCTGATCTTTGCGGGCCTTCACGAAGTCCCCATCGATCAGGTCGAAGCACTGCCCGTGGGCGCGACGACGATCAGACCAGTCGCCCACAAGAGCTTCCCTCCTGCTCGTTTGTCCGGTCTGCTGTCGCGCCAGCAGATGCAGGGCTACGTTCAAGTGGTGGTGTCCGGGACGGGCGGCAGCGATTTCGAGCAAAGCCGCGATCTGCTGGCGGGCGGGCAGAGGTGGAACGTGTCCGACTTTCTGACCAAGAAGTCGGTGATCCTTGCTGGTCTCGGTTGGGGTGGGATGCCCGAACACATGATCCGAGAAGAGCTGGAGAGCGGTGAGTTGGTCGGCTTGACGGTGGATGGTTTTCCCGCGCGCCATACAGAGATCTATGCAATTCGACGACGCGACAAACCAATGGGGCGGGTCGCGTCTGAGATATGGGACGCGCTGAAGGCAGCCGCTGGTTAGGGGCTGGCGTAAACCGCCTCCTCAAACGCACGATAGGTCCGCAGGAATGCCGCCTCCACGAACGGCAAGGACTGAGTCATGATGACCGCTGCGACGTCGGATGCGGGGTCGATCCAGTAATGCGTGTTGCACACGCCCGCCCAGCTCTGGCTGCCTGCCCGGCGCGCACCGGGAACGTCCGCCTCAGAGCGCACGAATGCGAAGCTATGGGTCGTGCCCTCGGGCAGTTCCACATCCGCGGTCAGCGGCGGCGCGACCGTCACCATCCGCTCGAACTTCAGCCCCTGCATCTGATCGGCCAGCATGGCCGCGATGCCCGCTTCGGACAGGACACGCTCTCCGTCCAGGGCACCCTTGTTAAGCACCATGCGCAGCATCCTGAGGTAGTCTGGCGCCGTGGAATAGAGCGCATGCCCCATGCCGTAAATCTCAGGATTGGGCGGGGGCGCGATCTCGAACGGCCCAAAGGCTCCGTCCTCGCCACGGATCGCAACTTCGGCCAAACGATCCGCGAGGCGATGAGCGCGAGGAGGTGATGGCGTTGATGAACGTCCTCGCCGCCATCGAATGGCCGGAGGACGAGATGGCGGTGTTCGCCGCGCTCCGCGGCCCCTTTCTCGCCGTGTCGGACGAAGCGCTGCTTCTCTGGCGGGAGTCGGAGGGCGAAGGAAAGCGCCGCCGACTGCACCCGCTCATCAGAGTCGAGGGCGAGCTGCCCCCGCTCCTCGAGCCGGTGGCCGAGGCCCTCTCCTTGCTCGCGACGCTCCACTGGAAGCGCAACGGGCGCCCGTTCGCGGACACCGTGAACGCGTTCCTGGAAGCGACGCGTGCCCATGCGGGGCTCG
>JBCDID010000189.1:0-7103 GCA_038749355.1 Pseudomonadota bacterium
CGGGCATTGGGCGACTGCGGCAGTGCCACCAGCAACGCCGCCTCCGCCGGGGTCAGCCGTCGGGGCTCCTTCCCCAGCCAACTTAGACTCGCCGCCCGCACCCCTTCAATGTTCCCGCCAAAGGGCGCGATTGTTAGGTACAAACGAACAATCTCGGATTTTGTTAGCCTACGCCGAAGAATTAACGCTTGCCGGATCTGCCGGATCTTGGCGGAGAACGACCGTGTTGGTGCCTCGTTCAACAGCCGCACAACCTGCATGGTCAGGGTCGAAGCCCCGGACACAGGACGCCCGTGCCAGATCGCCTGACCCCCCGCCCGGATCAGCGCGCGGACATCGACGCCCGCATGATCGTGGAAGCGGCGGTCCTCATAGGCGAGCAACATGCGGACGTAGGCGGGGTCCACATCTTCGACGTCGACCGGCAAACGCCAGCGTCCATCTGCCACCTGATAGGCGCGGAGCAGCCTACCTTCCCGGTCCAGAACCGTTGCGGAGACCTCACGGTTCAGGTCCGACAGCGGCGCGGTTTCTACCCAGATGTCCAAACCGACCCAGCCACCGCAGACGACAACCGCCGCCCAAAGCCCTCGGCGCAGCCAGCGACTCACCTGCCGAACACCACGACGCGGCCCGTGTCCGTCCACGCCCGGAACGCGGGCCGATACATGTCTTCTACAAGAGCTGCCGGGTGGTGGAATTCTCCGGGTGAGACCGCGCGCACGATGTAGGCAAGACTGATGACGCCCTTACCAGAATGATCGACCGCGGCGCGGAACCGCTCGGTCCGGAACTCGGTCATCTCGACATCTGTGGTCACATCCAGCCAATCCATGGCCGCAATGGACCCAGACTGCAGCAAGTTCGGATTGTCGATCTCGAAGCCCGCGGGCAGCGGGTCATCGATCATCAGCCGCGCCGTGCGCTCGGCTTCGGGCGTGACCTGAAGGACCACGACCATCCGCGTGTTCTGGGCAACTTCAGAAGGCGAAACAAGTTCCCCGTCCAGGCTGAAATACTCCCGCGTGAGCGCATAGCCCTGCCCGCCCGCTGGGCCCGGCTCCTCCGGAACGCCGAAAGTCGTCAGAACCAGATCGGTATCCTCGGCAGCTTCAATGGTGACCGAGCCCGCATTCAGATCCGCCTCGCTGATGGTGCGCAGACTTGAGGCCCCCGTCGCCATCTCCGCACGTGCCGCCATCAGCATCCAGACCTTCTCCTGCGTCGAGGTCCAACGGCCCGCGCGTTCTGACGTGGCGCGGGTCAGCTTCGCCCGATCAATCGCCGAAGACCCGGCCTCGGCCGCCAGCGCCAGCACCGCTGCTCCGTCGCGCAAAGCGGATCCGTAGTCGGCGCGGTACCCGGTCTCGTCCGCCGTCGTCGCAAGTGCCTGCCTCTCAGCCAACCGGAACATGGCATCCGCGCGGACCTGCTCGCCATAGAAGGCCAGTGCGGCCCCGAGCTGCGCCTTCGCCATTGGCGTCGCCAAAGCCTCCGCTTTCGCATCCGCGTAATACCGCAGATCCCCGATCGAGGCCCGGCCTTCCCGCGCCAGCACCATCAGGGCATAGGCGATGTCCTCACCCCCCTCGTCGAAATCCCCCACATAGGCGAGCTGGCTGGTCAGGTTGTCCAAAGCTGATCGGAAAGCAGTCGTCGGAACCTCATGCCCCTCCGCGCGCGCACGGGACAGGAAGTCCGTCACATAGGCATCCAGCCAAAGGTCGCCTCGGCCAGGAGACCAGAGCCCGAAGGAGCCGCTGGAGGACTGGTTTTCTAGTACCCGAGCAATGGCATCGCTGACTCTTGTAGAAGACTCAGAAGGACCCGAAAGGCCGAGATTCTCGGCCACCTGAGTCATATACAAGAGCGGCATGGCCTGCGAGATCGTCTGCTCGGTACAGCCATAGGGGTAGCGGTCAAGCGCCGTCAGAAGCCCCGGAACATCGAACGCCGCCAGTGCGCCCATAGCCACGGTAGCGCGCGCGGTTCCGGGCTCGAGACCCTCGAACCCCGCCCCATCGATCGTGAAGCTCTCGCCCGCCGACAACGACACACGGCTTTGGAACGAGATCTCCGGGTCCAGCAGGCGCACCCCGAGTTTCAGGTCCTTGGTCAGGCTCTCACTGCCGGGCGTTGTCGTGGTCACGCGGATGTCCCGATCGCCGATCTCAGAGGCTGTGAACGGCAGGGTGATCTGACGGATCTGCCCCGCGGCGAGATCCAGCACGCCGGGAGCGTCACCAGGCAGATCCAAACCGCCCCCAGGGCTCGTGACCTCAACGCGCGCCTCGCCCACAGGGCCGCTGGCATGGGCAACATCAAGAGTCAGTTGTGCGGAGTCCCCGGGCGCCAGGAAGCGCGGCATTGCCGCCGACACCACGACCGGGTCGCGCACAAGCACGTCCTTCACAGCATGGCCGACGGCCTCGTCGGTCCAGGCCATCGCCATCACCCGAACCGTGCCGTTGAAGTCGGGCATGGGGAAAGTGGCCTCGGCAGTGCCGTCCGTGCCGACCTTCACGATCCCCGAGAAGAAGGCGACCAGCGCCTCGGTCGGTGGCGGGGCCTTCAGCCGCGCTGCCGCCGCATCGCCGCCTGATCGCAGCCGCCCGAGCACGCCCTGATGCCCGTCGATGAGACGGCCATAGAGGTCCCGCCACTCAACCCCGAGCGCGCGCTGCGCAAAGTAGTGATCCTCCGGCGCCGGTGACGTAAACCCGGTGAGGTTGAGGATGCCAAGATCGACGGCGGCAAGCGTCACATAGGCCTCCGCCCCCGGCTGAAGCCCGTCGATCTGCACGGCCGCCCGCATCGGCCCGCGCGGCGCAACCTCGTTCGGTGTGGTCACCGTCATGTCCAGCTCGCGCGCCCCGGGATCCACGCCGGCCCAGGCAAGTCCGAGCGCGCGCGAGGGATTGCGGTCCTCAGCCCCCGGGCGCACCAGCGTCGCTGTGATGTAGGCGCCCGGCCCCCAATCCTCTGTCACGGTCAGGTCGACGGAGGCCTCACCCGCCTCAACGTCCAGCGTCCGCATCTCGATCAGGCGATTATCCACGACAGCCAGCAGGAGCTTGCCCGCATGCCGGGGTTTCAGCCGCACAGCGACGGTGTCGCCTATGGCGTAGGCCGCACGGTCCAGTCCCATCTCCAGCACATCCGGGGTCTCGGCCGTGGCGCCGCCGGTATACCAGCCCGCGTTGAACTGAAGGCTGGCGGCGGCTGGAGTCCCACCCAAGTTGGCGAGCTTGAGCTCGTACCGACCCCAGTCGACCGGCGCCTCGACAACGGCGCGGCCATCCTCGGTCAACGTGATCTCGCCATTGGCGACGCGCTCGCGGGAGGTGATGGGCTCATAGTTCCAACGCCCGTTCACCTCGTACCATTGCCAGCGGCGGTTCACACGGTTCAGTGTCCAGCCTACTTTGGGGAGCGCGATCTGAGTGCCCTCCGGCCCGACGGCGACGAGTTCAAACCGCGCCACGCCTCCTTCCTCAGCCTGGTCCTCAAAAAGTGGGCGGATGCCGATCTGCGGTCCTGCGGGCGCGAGCGGCCGGGTCAGTGTGCGCTCCACCGGGCGGCCCGAGCTGTCTTGAATGCGCACAACCGCAGTCGCCTGCAGCGGTCGTGTCAGGGCGGACGTCTCGGGCAAGACCATCACGACGCGGGCGTTACCCGCGTTATCCGTGGTCGCTGGCGGCAGCGGCTGGGCCAGCGTCCCGACCTGCTCGTCCTCGAGCCCGAAGCGGAAGCCCGGAAAGCCAGGAACCTGGTCGGCCGCGGTCACCCTCAGTTCGCCCTCAACCGGGAGCCCGACCCCCGTGGCCCCATAGAGATATCGCACCGACACATCCAGTGACGGGGGCGAGGCGCGGCGGATCAGGCCATCCGGCGCAGAGAGGTCCACGGCGAGGCGCTCCGGCACGAAGTCCTCGACAAGGAACCTGATCTGGCGCGCCGGCGCGGCCTTCGGGTCAGCGAAGAGCTTCGCGGTCCAGGTCCCGCGCGGCACGCCCGACCCCAGTCGCATGGAGTGCGCGCGGCCGCCAGCGCCTTCGTCCACCATCAAAGCACGGTGGTATTCCACCCCGTCTGGGCGGGTGACCACCAATGTCAGGGGCAAGTCACCAATGGCATCAGCACGGCCATCGCGGGCAAGGGCCGTCAGATGTACCACCTCTCCTGGCCGATAGACCCCGCGCTCGGTCGTCGCGAAGACATCCACGGGACCCGGAGCGGTGCGGCCCTCGACGCCACGATCAGACAGATCGAACCCGGGCGCTGTCAGATCGAGGAACGCGAAGTCCCCGGCATGAACCACGGTCATCATGCCGGGTGCCATGCCGCCCCGCCCTCGGCTCAACCCCGGATCGAACCGGACATAGCCCGCAGCGTCGGCAGTTGCCGTGCCCAGCACCTCATTGTTCCGGGCAAGAAGCTGGACCTCTGCCCCCGCGACGGGATCCGCGGAGGAGAGCGCACGCACGAACCCGTGCAACCCGTCAGCGCCTGCCATGGAAGAAAGACCGAGATCCGTCACGACGAACCATTGCGTCGCCGCACGATCCCAGCGATCGCCCTGCCCCGGCACGCGGGCGGTCATGGCATAGACGCCGGGCTCGAAACTCTCGATGGCATCTCCGACGGGCAGCGCCGTCATCACATCGGCGTTTACCGGACCTGAGACCTCCGCCGTGCCATTCCAGATGGCCTCGCCCGAGCGGCCCGCGATCTGGTCCTCGCGCCACTGGTTCAGCGCTTTGTCCAGAATATCGTCCTGTAGAGCAGGCAGCAGGTTGCGTGGGCCGATGCGGTGGATGGCAAGCGCGACCTCGGAGAGGTTCACGGTGATCACCGGGATCGCCGCGCCCGGGCCCTTGGGCAGGACATTGGCCCGGCTCACGAAACGCACGGCTGGCGAGCGGTCGCGAATGTAGACCTCTATGGTGGCAGACTTGGTCAGTTTCTCGCCTGCGCGGGACGGCAGACCCTGGCGGAGCGTGATCCGGTAGCGTGCACCGCGCTCGACCCCGTCGAGACACAGCTGGCGATCATTGGCGGTCACGGGCAGGGGCACGTCGGGGTTGATGCGCACAAAGGGCGCGTAATCCACGCCTGCCTCAGTCAGTGTTTCGGAGAACTGGACGCAGACCCGGGCGTCGGCAGCCTCGCTGTCGACCTCGTGGCCGGTAACCCGGAAGCCATAGTTCGAAATGGCGTAGGCGAGGCGGTCTTCGGTCTCAGGCCGTGGGGAGAGTGCCAGCGCCCGGCGCAATGCAGTGACCATCTGGCGGCCATAGCCCCGGGTCTCGAGCGCATCGGCCAGGATAGCGAGCGACGTCGCCCGGGCGCCCGCGGTTTCGGACCGAAGTGCGGCGTTGATCGCGGCGGAGAGCGCGTCGCGGCGCAGGGTCCTGGTCTCGCCTGCATCTCCCCCGGTCTGGACGAGCCAGACCCTTGCCAGATCACGCCAATGCGCGCCACGATCCGAAAGGGACACGGCAACTGCATAGTTTCGTGCGGCTTCTGCGAGGTTGCCAGACTGTTCGGCTGCGAGGCCTGCCGCCGCCATGGCTTCGGGCTCGGCCTGGTTGGCGGCAAACCGGGCACCGACGTTGCCTGCCAGGGACCGCGCACCCGCGAGCAGCTCGTTGGGCAGGAAGTCGAGATCCTCCATGCGTTCGACGGCCAGGGCACGGGTCTTGGGCGAAGTCTCAACCATCTCGGCCGAGATCGCGTCCGCGAAGGGTTCGCGCCGCTCGACCCCGGATTTGAGGAAGCAGGCCTCAGCGCGCGTATTGTAGGTGAGCGCTTTGCAGGCAGGGTTGCCCTGGCAGGTGCGACGGCAGGATCTAAAATCCGTCTCGAAGATCGAGCCAATGTCGGCCCCGTAGAAGTCCTGCCCAGCCGTGGTGACAATGCGCCGGTCGGGAACAGGGGCCTGCTGCCCCATCGCGGTTCCCGCGAACAGGGCAAAGGCCAGCGCTGTGAATACAATGCTTCTGCGCAGCATCACAAACTCCCAATATCCTGTCCCACCCTCGTGAACCTTGGCATGGGCAAGCGTGGCAGTCGACCGCGGAGCTAAGTATTTTTTCTGCAAGTGTTTTGGCTATCGGGCAGCAACGGTGCATCTGCCTCTCGGCTATGCGAGAGCCGGATGCACCCTACGCGGAACTATCGTCTCTGGCTGCGCGTAGGGTGCATCCTACTCCGTCGCCAGACGGAGTTGATGCACCGGGGCGCGTCAACGCAACTTGTAAAGCGCCTGAGACCGGTTCGACGTATACGGCCTTACAGACGGCCAGCGGCCTTTCTCAACCGCTGTGGCCCACGCGTCCGAAGTCAGCACATCAGGGCTTTCGATCTCGTAGATCGCCGTCCAGACCGGGCTTGGTGCGGGCCGGACATGGACCTCGCCTCCCACGAACACCTGGGCCTCCTCGCCTTTCATCCGCTGCGCCGAGACCACGCCTGGGACCTGCAGCAGATAGGGGATATGTTCTGTATCGTAGACCTCGTTGAACAAGTCTTCCTGATCAGGATCCACGTCCATGGACACAACGAACATATAGGCGGCGGTGACGGGCATGCGGATCTCCTGCGATTGTCGCGCGTAGGGTGTCATCCAAAGGCTTGCTTGTCACGCCGTGATGCACCCGTGTCTTGGCCCTATCCCTTGCGCGGCATCAGCGCCCAATAGTCGAAGTCGAGCACCACCCCATCCGAGTACTTCCCATCATCGCCCCTCAGCGGGAAGCCCGTAGCGGCGCGATTCTTGATCGCAACCAACCTCAACCGCAGCGCACCAATGCGCCCATCCCGCGTCTCGGCCTTGTCCAGCACCTCCGACCACGCGTGGATCGTGTCGCCCGCCATCGAAGGTGCCGCGTGCGCGCCCCCGTTAATCGCCACGATCAGCTGCGCGTTCGCAAGCCCGTTATAGCTCAATGCCCGGGCCATCGAGATGATGTGCCCGCCATAGATAAGCAGCCCCTCGGGGCGCACCATCTTGGAGAAGTGGACCTTGGAGGTGTTCTGCCAGAGGCGCGTCGCGAGCATGTGCTCGGCCTCCTCCAAAGTGACCCCGTCCACGTGGTCGA
>JBCDID010000190.1:0-7085 GCA_038749355.1 Pseudomonadota bacterium
CATGGACACGCAGATCCTGCCGGAAGGGCTGGATGTCATCGAGGATCCGCTGATCCCGCGCGGGCCGACCTCGCGCCCGTTCGATGCCGAGGGGATCGCTGCGAAGCGACGCCCTATTGTCGAGAACGGGGTACTAAAGCGCTGGGTGCTCGACTGTGCCTCCGCCCGCAAACTGGGGTTGGAGACGACGGGGAATGCGCGGCGCGGCACCGGGGGTCCGCCCTCGCCGGGGTCCTCCAACATCCGCGTGACACTCGGCCCGCAGACCCGCGACGAGATGATCCGCGATATGGGCACGGGCCTGCTGATCACCTCGCTGATCGGCTCGTCGATCAATGCGACGACGGGTGCCTATTCCCGCGGCGCGTCGGGCTTCTGGATCGAGGGTGGCGAGATTGCTTACCCGGTCAACGAGATCACGGTTGCAGGGTCGCTGCCCGAGATGCTGCGGACCTTCCGGCTTGCCAATGACGCGGACCCGCATCGCGGGATCTCCGTGCCCTCAGTCCTGGTCGAGGGGCTCACCGTTGGGGCCTGATCCGGCGGAGGATACAGCGCTCCTGCTCGATGCCGCCAAGGCCGCGGGCGAGATCGCGATGAAGCACTTCCGCACGGGCGTGAAGACCTATACCAAAGGCGATGACAGCCCTGTCTCCGCTGCCGATCTCGAGATCAACGAGATGCTGGAGGGAATGCTTCCTGCCGCCCGCCCCGGCTATGGCTGGCTGAGCGAGGAGACAGAGGACGGCACCCAGCGGCTCGGCTGTGATCGGGTGTTCATCATCGACCCGATTGACGGGACGCGGTCCTTCATCGCGGGGGAGGAGGGGTTCTCTGTTGCCATGGCCGTCGCGGATCGGGGCCAGGTGACCTCCGCCGTCGTCCACTTGCCCGCACGGGAAGAAACCTTCTCCGCCACCCTGGGCCACGGCGCGTACAAGAACGGTGCCGTCATCGGCGTATCCGGCACCGAGGACCCTGCCCATGCAACCGTCCTGACCGCGCGCAAGCAGATGGATGCCACCAACTGGCCCGGCGGCGTACCGCCCCTCACCCGGTACTTCCGGTCGTCCCTTGCGTGGCGCATGTGTCTGGTGGCGGAGGCCCGATTCGACGCCATGCTGACCTTCCGCGCCGCGTGGGAATGGGACATTGCCGCCGGTGCGCTCATCGCTGCCGAAGCCGGGGCCATGGTGACAACAGGCGATGGCGGGCCGTTCGCCTTCAACGCACCCGGCGCCAAGCAACCCGGCGTGATCGCGGCCCCGCCACCGCTCCATGCGCGACTTCTGGTCCATCGTCTTGGCGTTGACCCTTAGTCGATCACCGCTATTGTGCGGCGCGGAAACGGGGCCGGTAAGGAGCCAGACATGACCACCAAACTGCATCTTGTCTTTGGCGGTGAACTGATCGATCCGCAGAAGAACGAGTTCCGCGACCCCGACAACATCGACGTGATCGGAATCTACCCCAGCTATGCCAAGGCACATGCTGCGTGGAAGGATGCCGCTCAGCGCACAGTCGACAATGCCCATGCCCGCTACTTCATCGCCCACCTCCATCGCCTGCGCGACGAGGAGCACGAGGACAGCGCAGAGGGCACCGCACTCGAGTCCTGATCGCATGGCTGCCCGGGGGGGGCGGATCGCGCGGTGGTTCCGCCAGTCGCCCGCGGGCCAGTTCCTTGTGGCGCATATGGGTGCGCTCTACATCCGGCTGATCTTCGTGACG
The DNA here is from genome assembly GCA_038749355.1 of Pseudomonadota bacterium. Lineage (GTDB taxonomy): Bacteria > Pseudomonadota > Alphaproteobacteria > Rhodobacterales > Rhodobacteraceae > Thermohalobaculum. Next base: position 1,732 of record JBCDID010000190.1, read on the forward strand.
ACCCGCTGGCAGGTGATCGGCCGCGAGCGCTATGATGCCGCGGTCGCCAAGGGCGGCGGGCTGATCGGCGGCACCTGGCACGGGCGGCTCTGCCTTGCGCCCTATTGGAAGCCGCCGCACCGGCCTGTGGTCGGCATGATCTCGGCCAATCGTGACGGCGACCTGATCGCGGGCGTATTGCGCCGGTTCGGTGTGACCGCTGTCCGAGGCTCCAGCTACGACCACCAGAAGGGCCGCGACAAGGGCGGCGCGGCGGCGCTGGCCGGGGCCGAACAGGCGCTGCAAGACGGCAACATCGTCGTCATCACCCCGGATGGGCCACGCGGCCCCCGGATGCGGGCGGAACCCGGCGTTGCGCTCCTGTCCATCCGCGCGCGCGCGCCTGTCTGCCCAATTGCGTTCTCGACCGTGCGTGGCAAGGTGCTGCGAAGCTGGGACCGGTTCCTCGTGCCCTTCCCGTTCGGGCGCGGCGTGCAGATCGCCGGCGAGGTGCTGGAGCCGCCGACCGATACCAGCCCGGATGTGGTCGAGGCCTACCGGCAGGAGATCGAGACGGCCCTCACAGCCATCGCCGTCGAAGCCGATCGGCTCTGCGGCCGCGACCCGGTCCAGCCCGAACCCGCGTCTGCCGGCTGATGTCGTCGCTCGCCCTTTCCGCGTATCTTCTGGCCTCGCGGCTGGCGGGCCCGATTGCACCTACCATCCTGCGCAGACGGCAAGGGCGGGGGAAGGAGGACCCCCTGCGCATGTCGGAGCGGCTCGGGCATGCCGGGCTACCCAGGCCCGAGGGGCGGTTGATCTGGCTCCATGGTGCCAGTGTGGGCGAGGCCATGTCGCTTCTGCCACTGGTCCGCGCCATGCAATCCCTGACCGAGGCGCAGTTTCTTGTTACGACGGGCACCGTGACGTCGGCGCGCCGCCTGGAGGGCCTGCTGCCCGAGGGCGCGATGCACCAATACGTGCCGGTCGATACGGCCGGGGCTGTGACCCGGTTCCTGGACCATTGGCGACCCGATCTGGGCATTTGGGTCGAGAGCGAGCTGTGGCCCCGGCTTGTCTTCGAAACTGCCCAGCGCGGCACGCCCATGGCGATGGTGAACGCTCGGTTGTCGGCCAACAGTCACGCTCGCTGGATGAAGGCTCGCCGCATGGCGCATGCGCTGTTCTCGAAGTTCTCCGAAGTTCTTAGCCAGGACAATGAGACGATTACCCGCCTGTCCGACTTCGGAGTTGCGGCTGAGTTTGCAGGCAACCTGAAGGCGCTTGTGGACGTGCCGAACCCCGATCCGGCCGAGCTTAAAGACCTCCACACCGCCTTGGGTGCCCGGCCCGTTTGGCTCGCTGCCTCAACCCATCCCGGCGAGGACGAGGTCGCCCTTGCGGCACAAAAGCGGATCGCGGAAAAGACCGGAGCCTTGCTGATCCTTGCCCCCCGCCATCCCGAGCGTGGTGACACGATAGCGGAGTGGATCGAAAGCGGAGGATCTTCTATTCCCCGGCGTTCCGCAGGTCAGACGCCGCGCCCGGAGGATGATGTCTATCTTGCCGACACCTTGGGCGAGATGGGGCTCTGGTATCGCCTTGCCCCGGTGACGTTCGTCGGTGGCTCATTCGCGGATGTTGGCGGGCATACTCCGTTCGAGCCCATCTCCTGCGGCTCCGCAGTGATCCACGGGCCTAACGTCCAGAACTTTGCCCCGGCCTACTCGTCCCTCGCGGAGGGAGTTGCGGCGCTGGCCGTGACGCGCGCGGATGACCTCGGCGGCGCCGTGGCTGGGTTGCTGGAAGATCAGGGAGCGCGGGAGGAACTGACCCTGGGCGCTTCCCGGGTGCATGACAGCCTGAAACCGGACGTGGACGCGATTGCGGCGGAGCTTCTCGCCCTGATGGAGGACCACGCGTGAACCCTCCCGGCTTCTGGTCCAATCCGCCCGATCGGCCCGGCTGGCAGGCGTGCCTGCTCTCGCCATTGGCTGCGATCTGGACAGGGGTGACAGCGCGGCGGATCTCCCAGCCGGGCGAGCGGGTCGGCGCGCCGGTTCTCTGCATCGGCAATCTCAGCGCTGGCGGCACGGGCAAGACACCTATGGTCGCGGCGCTGATGGAGCGGCTCTCGCAACGAGGGATCTCGGCCCATGTCTTGAGCCGGGGCTATGGCGGGCGGATCAAGGGGCCGCATCTGGTGGATCCGTTGGAGGATCGCGCGGCAGATGTGGGCGATGAGCCGCTGATGCTGGCGGCGCGCGGGCTCGTCTGGGTCGCCAAGGACAGGGTTGCCGGGGCCAGGGCTGCGGTCGCCGGGGGTGCCAATCTGATCATCATGGATGACGGGTTCCAGAACCCCGGGCTCCACAAGGATGCGGCGATCCTGACGGTTGATGCGAGCGCCGGGTTTGGCAACGGGCGCGTGATCCCTGCGGGGCCTTTGCGCGAGCCGGTGGCGGCAGGGCTGGCTCGAGCCGATCTCGCGGTCCTGATCGGGGCAGAGGCCGAGTTGCAAACGACCCTTGCGGCTTGGCCCATGCTCTCGAGTGTGCCGACTGTTGCTGCAGTCCTGGAGCCGCTGCAGACGGGCCTGCCCATGCGGGGCGAGCCCGTGATCGCCTTCGCCGGAATCGGGCGGCCAGAGAAGTTCTTCAACACGCTGCGCGGCATGGGCGCCGACCTGATCGCCACACATGCCTTCTCGGACCACCACGCCTTCGCACCCAAGCTGATCCGGCGTTTAATCGCCGAGGCGAGGGCGCGTGATGCCATGCTGGTCACCACGGAAAAGGACGCGGTGCGGCTGCCTGCCTCCCTTCGTGCGGAGGTTCTGACCGTTCAAGTGGCGCTTCAGCCTGCGGACTGGGCGCCCATCGATGCGCTGATCGAACGGCTGATGGCGACGTGATGCGATCATGCGACCGCGCCCAGCGTGGGGTCGCGCTTGTTGGAGGGGACCCGAGCCCCTGCCCGCATTGCCCGCAACAGAGGCCATTGTTCGCCCGTAAACGGAATGCTAGCGATCAGGCCAGAAGAGGCGGACATGACGGCCACAGCAGCAATCTTCCATCACCCTGATGCCGTGGAACGGCCGACCACGCCGCTGGCGGGGCGACGCACGGCGGGGCAGTCGTTCCTGCGGGGCTACGCGCGCCATGCCTCAGCCGAGGTCCTGCACTGCGTCGCGGGGCAGGCAGGCCATATCGAGCTGTTCCGGGAGCTGATGACAGACGGTGGCTGGACCGGCGATGTCACAGGGCACCTGCTCGCCCAGCCCGAAACGCTGGCCGCACCCGGCACCATGATGCTGCCCGGCCCGAACCTCGGAACGTACGCCTGGACACGCAGGCGCGTCGGGCAGGCGCATCACGCGCTCTGCGGGATCACGCACACCATGTCCACGCGCCGCATCATGGAGGGGCTAACCGATATGCTGACGTCCCCCATCGAGTCCTGGGATGCCGTCATCTGCACCAGTCAGGCGGTGCGTTCGGTGGTTGAAAACCAGTTTGACGAGATCGAGACATATCTGAGGGGCCGTTTCGCCGCACGCCGGGTGCCGCGCCCGCAACTGCCGGTGATCCCGCTGGGCATCGACACGGCGCAGTTTGCGCGCGAACCCCAAGCCCGTGCCGCGTGGCGCGACAAGATGGGGATCGGTGCGAACGATATCGCGATCATGTCCATGGGCCGCCTATCCGTCAGCGAGAAGATGCATCCGGGACCGCTGCTGATCGCCCTTCAAAAGGTTGCCGATGCGACGGATCAGCGGATCGTCCTGATTATGGTGGGCTGGTTCAATGACGAGCCCGCGGAGTCGCTGCACCGGACCATGGCCGAGGCGTTCGCGCCTGATGTCGAGGTGGTCTTTCCGGACGGCAAGGACGACCGGCTGCGCTACGAGATCTGGTCGGCCGCGGACATCTTCGCAATGCCTGTGGACAATATTCAGGAAACCTACGGGCTCGCGCCGGTCGAGGCCATGGCCGCGGGTCTGCCGGTGGTTTGCTCCGACTGGAACGGGTTCCGCGACACGGTCGATGACGGGGTGACCGGTATCCGGGTGCGCACGCTGATGGCCGCACCGGGTGGCGGGCGTGCCATCGCTGGCAGGTTCGAGGCCGGGCAGGACAACTACCACCAGTATCTGGTGCAGGTGCACCAGCGCACTGCCGTCGATGTACCGGAGATGGTCGCGGCTCTGACCGCTCTGGTCGGTGACACCGACTTTAGGGAGAGGATGGGACAGGCCGGGGCAGAGCGCGCGCGCAATGTCTATGACTGGTCCAACGTGGTCCCTCAATACGAGGCGCTCTGGGCCGAACAGACCGCGCGCCGCACCCGTGAGACGCCAAGTTCCGCGCCCGACCCGAACGGGCCCTGGAACCCGAACTCCATGGATCCCTTTGCGCTTTATGCCAAGTATCCGACCATGACGCTACGCCCCGATGCGCGGATCAGCGCCAAGCGGGAAGTGAGCGAGGATGACCTGAAGGAGTTCATGCGCTTGACAGGTGCGGTGCGGTTCAAGCGGATGGTCTCGCCCGCCGAGGATCTTGCGGTCATCCACCATGCGGTCCGCACGCTCGGGCCCGTCAGCTTTGGCGAGTTGATGCAGCGCACACAGGCAGGCGACGGGGTTCTGGAGGCCGCGGTGCTCTGGATGGCCAAGTTCGATCTCGTGCAGATCGAGACCTGAGGTGGCGCGATGATCATCCTGAACGCAGGCGTCCCGCGATCCGGCACCGTTCTCGTGAACGCCATCGTACGCGAACTGCTGCGGAGTGTAGCGCCGAACGTGGTCCAGCTGAACCCCCACGGCGCCGAGCTGGTCCAAGTGGTGCGCAATCTGCAGGCAACCGGGCAGCATATCCACGCCACCTACCTGATCCACACGCATTCCTGGGGGCCTGAAGTCAGCGCGCGGCTGGCTGGCGATGCGCATGCGCGCACAATCGTCAACTACCGCGACCCCCGCGACGTCTGCGTGTCGTTGATGAAGCTGCACGAGAACGAGCTCGGCGTGACCATGAAGGCGGTCGAGCTCTACTTTGCGCATATGGAGGCTTGCGCACGGGACACGGGCGCGCTGGTGCTGCCCTATGAGTTGCTGGCAGCCCATACGCCATCCGCGATCTTCCAGATCGCGCGGCATCTGGGGCTGTGGCCCGGTCTCGACCGCGTGGCGGAGATAGCCGAGGCGACCTCGATCGACAAGCACCGGGGCGTGATGGAGGAGGTCAAGGCGGGCAGCCGCGATCATCTGATCCAGCGTCAGAACCGCAAGCGCGTATTAATCGAGGATGGGGAGACTCTGATCAACGACCGGCATATCCAATCAGGTCGCTCCGGGCGCTGGAAGACCGAAC
>JBCDID010000191.1:0-7047 GCA_038749355.1 Pseudomonadota bacterium
CGGAAAGATCCGTGGCCGTTTTGTTGCCACAGGTATTCGTTCTCAATACGCGGACCGGTTCGCGGCTTGGGGGTACGAATTGCCCACCAGCCTGTTCCGGCCGGATATCTGATCGCAAGCGCCCTGACGAGGAGAGCAGACTAAATGTTCCAACCGATCATCTACGGCCTGATTTTCATCAGCGTCTACCTGATGCTCGGGGGACTGTATTTCCTCGCGTTCGGGAAGCAGATCCGGCAGGAGAAGCGGATAAACCGCAGGCTCTCCCTGTTGCAGGAGGGCCGCGATACCGAGGAAGTGCTGTCGATCCTCAGGACCGAGCGGGAAAGCGCGCAGCGTTCCGCCGCCCTGCCTTTGATCGGCACGCTGGTCGAAAAGGCCCGGCACGCGAACATCGTCGTGACACCCGCGACACTTGTCATGGTGATCGCGCTTACCTGCCTCGTCACCTATTTCATGCTCACACTGTTCACCAGTGCAGAGTTCCTGATCCGCCTCGTCGTGTCACTGACAGCAGGATATGCGACCGTCTACCTCTGGCTGCGGAACAAGGCGAAAGCCCGTATTTCGCTGTTCGAGGAGCAACTTCCGGATGCGCTGGACCTCATGGTGCGCTCCTTGCGCGTCGGCCATCCGATCAACGCTGCTATCGCCATCGTCGCACGAGAGATGCCCGATCCATTGGGTACCGAGTTTGGTCTTATCGCTGATGAGGCGACCTATGGCATGACTGTTACGGACGCGTTGCAGCGCATGTCCGAACGTGTCCCTGTGAACGACCTTCGCTTCCTCTCTATCGCCGTGAACATCCAGTCGACTTCGGGTGGTAACCTCGCGGAGATCCTGGATGGACTGGCAAAAGTGATCCGCGCCCGTTTCAAGCTGTTCCGCAAGGTAAAGGCCATCACGGCGGAGGCGCGCTGGTCCGGCTGGTTCCTGTCTATTTTTCCCGTTGTTGCGCTGCTTCTGGTGCAGGTTGTTGAGCCACAATACTATGATCGTGTGGCCGATCACCCGCTGTTCTTACCAGGCGCTATCATCACGTTCGTGTTGCTTGTGGTGAACATCATCTTCATGCGCATACTCGTGGACATCAAGGTCTGAGGCTCGCACGCGCATGATGTTCCCCCTACAAGCCAATCCCGCGACCCCGAACCAGCCGGCGGCTGCCGACGGCCTGATTGGCGATCTCTGGGCGGCGTTGGTTGCAAGCTACGGCCCTGCCGGCCCCTTCTACGCCATTGCAGCGATTGGGATTCTGATCGCGCTGATTGCACTGCCCGTTGTGCTGCGCAAACAGAAGGACCCGCTGGACAGGTTCTCCTTCAAGGAAGAGCGCATAGAGGGTGAGCTCGTCAAACTCCGTCAGGGAGCGGACAGCGGCAACCTGCAAGGACTGGCGCCACTGCTGGAGCCCTCGAACAAAGAGGACTTGAGCTCCACCAGAAAAGATCTGCGGTCAGCGGGCTACAAGGACCCCTCGGCAGTTCGGCTCTATTTCTTCGCGAAGGCGGTGCTCGGGCTTGGCCTGCTCTGCTTCGGCCTGATCCTGATGTTTCTGATCCCGGATGACCCCGACGTTGTCTTTGCGTTGCTCATTTCGACGATGATGGGATTATTCGGCTACTTCCTGCCCGTCTACTGGGTCAAACGCCAGATCGAGACCCGGCGCGAGGATATCCAGAATTCGTTCCCGGACGCCATGGACATGATGCTGGTCTGTATTGAGGGCGGGCAGTCTCTGGACCAAGCCATGGCTCGTGTGGGCCAGGAAATGCAGCAAAGCTCCAGTCCACTTGCCGAGGAGATGGAAGTCGTGACCCACGAGTTCCGCGCAGGCAAGGATCGCTCCACCGTGCTGCGGGACTTTGCCGAACGCTGTAATGTGAACGACATCTCAAGCTTCGTGACCGTGCTGATCCAATCCTCGCAATTCGGTACATCCATCAGCCAGGCACTCCGGGTCTACGCGTCCGAAATGCGCGACAAACGCCTGATGCGAGCGGAGGAGAAGGCGAACGTCCTGCCCACGAAGCTGACGCTGGGCACCATGATCTTCACCGTGCCGCCTCTGATCCTAATCCTCGTCGGCCCCTCCTTCATCCAGATTATCCGGTCACTGTCCCGGTTCGCGGGATGACAGCCTTCGCGGCAATCAGGAAGGTGACTGCCGCGGCATTTTTGCTCCTGAGTTCCATGACATTGAGCGCCTGCGAAGCCCTGCCCGAGGCCCCGATAGTCCGGTTGCCGAAGGCAGATCCGCTTCCGCAAGCGCGGGGTGAGGGGACCTATCTGAACATGGGCAGGCAACTGCTGCGTTCGAACCAGCCAAACCTTGCGCACGATGCCTTTATCCGTTCGATCCGGGTCGAGGGACTTTCTGCGGGTGCACTGAATGGAGCGGGTCTGGCCTCGGAAAAGCTTGGGCTTCTGCACGAGGCCAAGAGGTACTTCGAACGCGCCGCGACACTCGACCCGAACTCCGTGACAGCGCAGAATAATCTAGGCGTGGTGCTCTACAGGCTCGGCGAATACCACTCGGCGAAGCGCGCATTCATTGCCGCTTTCAAGCTCTCTAGCGGAACCAACACGGTCGCCGAACAGAATATCGGACTGGTGGACCTCGCGATACTGCGGGAGGAGCAGGACGGCTTCGCAGAGGCCCCCAACCCCGTGCCATTGCAAAGACGTGGCACAGGCGAGTACATTCTGGGCACGGCAACCGGAACGGAGAAGGACGGATGACGCCTTTGGCAGGACGATTCCTTGCAGCAGGCTTGATCCTGGCGCTAGCCGCGTGCGAGGGTGCGGTCGCGGACAAGAAGGACCCGCTGGGCTCGAGCGTAATCGACGCCGCCCAGATCAACGATCTGCTGCTGGCGGCAGGTGATCCGAACGAGTCTATCGCCTATTTCGAGCAGGCACTGGCCCAAGAGCCGAACCGCGCTGATTTCCGCCGTGGACTGGCGCAGTCGATGGCGAGGGCGAAGCGCTACCCGGAGGCCGGTCGTCTCTACGAGGAGATGATCGCGCTCAAGCAGGACGAACCGGCGGACAAGCTGGACTTTGCCATGGTCTCGGCTCATCTGCAGAAATGGGATGAGGTCGAACGCCAACTCACAACCATTCCACCAGGGCTGAACACCCCGCGTCGGCACATGGTCGAGGCTCTATTGGAGGACCACCGGCAGAACTGGGCCGCCGCTGATGCCGCGTACGCGCGGGCCGAGTCGCTGACCACGAACCCTGCGAGTGTGCTGAACAATTGGGGTGTCAGCCAGATGTCGCGCGGAGATCTGCCCAGAGCGCAGACAACCTTCGAAAGGGCGCTCACCTACAATTCGCGCCTGTTCAGCGCCAAGAACAACCTCGCCATCAGCCGCGGCCTGCAGGGGAATTTCCAGCTTCCGGTCGTACCGATGAGCGAGAAGGAGAAGGCGATCATCATGAACAATCTCGGGCTGATCGCGCTCCGCAAGGGTGAGAAGAATATCGCCAAGGGCCTGTTTGCGGCAGCGGTCGAGACGCATCCGCAGCACTACGCGGCAGCAGCGGACCGGCTGGCAGCGCTGGAAGCGGTGGTCGAGAACTAGCCCATGCTCCAGCCTCCCGCGCTCTGGGTGGCCTTCGCGGCAATGCTGCCGCTGATGGCCTACACAGCCTGGAGCGATATCCGCTATCTGAAGATCCCCAACTGGGTACCGGTTGCCGCGGTCGTGGTGTTCCTTGTGACAGGGCTCTGGGGGTTGCCACTTGACCGGGTGTTGTGGGGGCTGGCGGCTGGCGCGGTGACGCTGATCGTCTTCTTCCTGCTCTGGGCGCTCGCGGACAGTTTCTCGCCCGGCAATCTCGGCGCGGGGGATGTGAAACTGATCGCCGCCCTGGTTCCCTTCGTAGATCTTGCAGACGCTGCCCAAACACTGGTTCTGTTCACTGTTCTGGTGATCTTGCTGGCGGTGGTTTTTCTCATGGTCTGGGCGATGACGCGCAGGCGCACGGGTTATGCCTCGCTGGATCAATCCGGCAAAAAGGTGCGGAAACTCACATCGCCGTTCGGGGTCGCCCTGGCCTTGACCGCCGTGCTGTATCTCGGGCTCAAGACTTGGGACAGTCTGGCCTAACGTCCCCGGCGCATTCCCTCCTCTGCCGAACGCTGTGGATGCACCGTGCTTCCTACTCTTTTGCCCACCGCGCCCAGTCGTCCAGCTCCAGAAACAGCGGTGGATGATCGGTAATCACGCTGGTCAATCCGTGTTCCCTGAACGGCTCCATCAGTTCCGGCTGGTTGATGGTGTAGACACGGGTATCGATCCCGAAGCTTGAAGCTTCGCGCAACAGGCTCTCACTCAGGTGGACAAAGTTCAGATGCACCGCGGCCGCCTGCATCTGGTCAACAACAACCCGCCAGTTTCTTGGGGGCTTCTCGAACAGAACCGCAACAGGCGCATTTGGCGCCGATGCGCGATAGGCCGCGAGCTCCGCGTGGCCAAAGCTTGAAGTGATGATGCGTTCACGCGCCCAGGGCCGAGTGGCCAGCGCCTCCACAACCTTTGCCGCTATCGCTCCGGTGGGCACGTCGTGCGGCTTCATCTCGAGATTGGCGTAGAGGTGGAGTTCCTCCAGAACATCCAAGACCTGCTCCAAGGTGGGTAGCGGTCCATTGCGGAACTGATCACCGTGGCGTATCCCGGCGCTGAGATCCGAGAGGTCCGCTGCCGCAATATCGGTCAGTGGGCCACGCCTGCCGGTGCAACGTTCCAGTGTCCCATCATGATGGACAACCGGCGTTCCATCACCAAGCAGAGAAACATCGAACTCGACCCACCAGACACCTTGCGCCGCCGCCGCGCGAAACGCCGAAAGCGTATTCTCCGGCGCCACTCGGCTGGCCCCTCGGTGCGCAATCACCCGCCCAGGATCGGTGACATTGGGCCTGTGAATCATTGCCGCCTCCCGCTGCTTCCACTGGCCTCATGCCATGCATGGCGAGCGGAGACCAGCAGATGCTTGCGTCCAGCTTCCCCCTGTTGCAAACCGTCCGCCGGACAGACGGAAGGACAACGGCCAAGTGTTTCGGTACGGCGTGTTCATCGCGATTGGGCTGGTGCTCGGGTTTGCGGCCTATGACCTAGGTCAACGGGGCGCGCGGGCGTATGAGCGCATGCAAACCGAGCGCATCGGCAACGCGCTCGACGCGCTCGGGATGAACTGGGCACGCGTTGACGCGGACGGCCTGCGGATCCAGTTGCAAGGCCATGCACCGGATCTGTTTGCTCAGGAGCTCGCGATAGAATCGGCCCGCGCGACAGCTCCGCTGGCTCGTGTGACGAACTTCTCGACGGCGACGCTGGCGCCGCCCGAGACCCGTGATCCGGTGCGTATCGAACTTCACCGGGATGCGAACGGCATCACTTTGACCGGGCAGACGGCGAGCCGAGAGATGCGCGAGCGATTGAATGCACAGCTCCGTCGCGACACTACCGGTCTGGATATCCGGGACCTGACGGGCGTGCAGGCCGCCATCCCCCCTCGTGGCTGGGGTGCCGAAATTGAGGTTGCAAGCCTTGCGGCCGCCAAGCTCCAGGATGCCTATGTCGTGGTGGAACCAGGACAGGTTTCAGTGACAGGCGGGGTCCCGGATGCAGAAACACGTGACACGCTCACCGTAGACCTCCTGGCGCGCGCAGGCGACGGTCCTTCGCTTGTGTTGAGCCTCAACATCCCGCCTCGCGTGGTCGCACCATTTGCGTTTTCGGCCTACAAGGACGCGGGCGGCGGCATGAGGCTCGAACGCTGTGCGGCCCGAAATCACGACGAGCAGGCCCGCATTCTCGGTGCCATGAATCGTGCAGGGATCGAACATCGCAATGATGCCTGCCCGATTGGCCTGGGCGGACCAAGCGGCGACTGGCCGGCAGCGGTCGAAGCCTCAATCGACGCATTGGGTGTTTTGCCGGCCGGGCGGATCGATTTGGAATATCACCTTGCACACGTGGTCGCGGCTCCACCAGCAAGCCCGTCGGAGCTCGATGCGGGCCTCGGCCTCCTGGCTACCAGCCTGCCTGGAGGTTTCGTCGGCAGCGGAAGCCTCTCCGCCGATGATGTGGCCACGCTCTCCAGCATAAACCGAGATCGCTACTGGATGCGGCTGGATCGGGATGCAGAGGGAGTACGGCTGGCCGGGTTGATGCCGGAGGGACCCGGACGAGAGGCGCTGGAGATCTATGCCGCCGCGCTCTTCGGGAGCACGGGCGTGAACTCATCCCTGGCCGAGCACGAACAGACTCCACCGCCGGGGTGGCAGAATGCGGCCATGCTGCTCTTGGATGAGCTTCGCCGCTTGCCCGCAGGCGAAGCGCAGCTTGCCGGCGAACGGCTACGTCTGAAGGCCTTTGCCGATGATCCTTTGTTATCCGCCAAGCTCCACCAGAGCTTGCAGGCGGATTTGCCCGACTTCGATATCAGCACTCGAATCGAGGTCGATCTTCCAAGCGCAGTGCAGAACATCCCCATGCCTGCCCGCCCCTGCGCGGCCAAACTGGAACGGATGGTCCGCGAAACACCCCTCGACTTCGATACCGGCAGCGCCAAAATCGCGGAGGCGAGCTTGCCGGTCCTGGGCCTGCTCGCGGAGAGGCTGGCCCGATGCACTGGAGACCCGATCGAAATCGGCGGGCACACGGACAGCCAGGGCGCCGAAGATCTGAACCAGCGGATTTCAGAGGCCCGTGCCGAGTCAGTCCGCACTGCGCTCCTGGATAGAGGTGTGCCTCTCGCCCGCCTGATCGCCCGCGGATACGGAGAGACCGAACCCATCGCCGACAACCAGACCGAAGCCGGACGGGCCCGAAACCGCCGGATCACCTTCAGACCCGCGAAGCAAGCGGAGGACAACTGACCCATGCTCAGCGGAGCACAACTTGCAACGGCCATCAGCGCAGTTCTGATCCTTGCGGTCATCATAGGCTGGGTCCTGCACTGGCTCTGGGTACGCCTGTCCAACGCAGCGATTTCCGACACGGCGCGGATCACCGAGATGATCAACCG
>JBCDID010000192.1:0-7045 GCA_038749355.1 Pseudomonadota bacterium
TCCGGCTTCCAGCAGCCGTTCCGCGACGTGATCCCCTTCTTTATGATCTCGTCAGAGGCGTCCTTCGGCATCCCCATGCGGGCCTTCGGCAACCTCGTGATTGGGTTCATTCTGTTCGGCGCGATCCTGCAGTTCACGGGCGGGGGCAAGTTCTTCAATGATCTGGCACTATCGCTGGTCGGTCGATACCGGGGTGGAGCGGCCAAGGTCGCCATCTTCGCCTCCGGCTTCATGGGGTCCATGTCGGGATCGGTGATCTCGAACGTGCTGACCACGGGCGCGGTATCGATCCCGGCCATGAAGAAGACCGGTTTCTCGTCGCGCTATGCCGCGGCGACCGAGGCCTGCGCGTCAACCGGCGGTGTGCTGATGCCACCGATCATGGGTGCAACCGCGTTCGTGATGGCCTCCTGGCTGAGCCGCCCTTACGTCGAGATCATGCTGGCCGCGGCGGTCCCGTCGATCCTCTACTATTTTGGCCTGTTCGCGCAGATCGATGCCTACTCGGCGCGGCGCGGGCTGAAGGGTATGCCGTCCGAGCTCCTGCCCCGCCTCGTCGCGACCCTGAAATCCGGCTGGATCTACATCTCGGTCTTCGCAGTGCTGATCTACCTGATGGTGGCCTTCCGTTGGGAGACGACTGCCCCCTTCATCGCCATCGTCATCCTGCTGGTGGTCAATCAGGTGATGAAGTCCCACCGGTTCACGCTTGAGGGCTTCCTGAACATGATCGTCGCCGTTGGACGGACGCTGGCGGAATTGGTCGCTGTTCTGCTGGGCATCGGCATGATCGTGGGCGCGTTCCAGGCGACGGGGCTGACGGGACCGCTGGCGACAGAACTGATCCATCTGGCGGGCGACTCCGTCGCGATGCTGCTGATCATGGGCGCGCTGACCTCGTTCATCTTCGGCATGGGGATGACGGTGACGGCCTGCTACATCTTCCTGGCGGTGGTACTGGCGCCCGCGCTGGTGCAGGCGGGACTGAACGAGCTCGCCGTACACCTCTTCATCCTCTACTGGGGCATGGTCAGCTACATCACCCCACCGGTAGCGCTGGGCGCGTTCGCAGCCGCGACCATGGCAGGCTCCAACGCGATCCGGACGGGGATGGAGGCGATGCGCCTCGGCGGCATCATCTACATCGCACCGTTCTTCTTTGTTCTGAACCCTGCTCTGATCGGCGAGGCCCCGGCGGGAGAGGTGATGGCCGTGCTGGCCTGCGCCTTGATCGGGGTCTGGTTCATCTCGGCGGCGATGCAGGGCTATGTGAGCTTCGTGGGATCACTGGGCACAGGTGCGTTCTCGCTGATCATGCGGCTTGCTCTGTTCGCTGGCGGCGTGATGATCGCGGCCCCGATTGGGGGCATTCTGGGACTTGGGCAGATCGGCCTGACCATTGTCGGCTTCGCAGTCTCGGCAATCCCTCTGGTCTATGCCTGGCGGGAAGGTCCTGAGCCAGTGCCGACCTGAAACATCACTTTTGACCAGAGCTAGTTTCGAAATTTTCGAACCTTAGTTTCGAATTTACCGTACATTCAAAGCCAAAATTAGAGAATTTGCGCAAAACCTTGCAACGCTTTGTCAGACAGCAAGGGATGAGCATCGTGTTGTTCTCAACGACGAAACGTGTCGATAAGCGTACCCCCGGACTCAAAAACAAGATCAAGAAATTCCGTCAATCGAAGGCCGGCGGCGTGGCTGCCGTTGTCGCCATCCTGAGCCCCGTCCTGATCGGCGGCATGGGGCTCGGGGCCGAGACCGGATACTGGTATCTTGAGGCCCGAAGACTTCAGAATGCCGCCGATGTAGCAGCCCATGGCACCGCGTTGCGCGCCAACCAGGGCGACCAGCAAAACGCGCTCCAGACCCTCGCCGACTATATCGTAGGTTCGTCAGACGTGAACATGACTCAGGCCGCGGTCACGGTGAACCGTCCACCCCTGTCGGGTGCCTATATCGAGGACGGCAACGCGGTTGAGATCATCGTGACCCAGACTGTACCCCGCATGTTCTCGGCCATCTACGACAATACGCCGTTGGAGTTGGACGCACGTGCGGTGGCAACAGCCCTATCTGGTGGAGAGGGTTGCGTCCTAGCGCTGTCGGGTGATGCGGAACGTGCGATCACGCTTTCGGGTTCGGCCAACATCAACCTGATCCAGTGCGACTTCATCTCGAACTCCAGCGGAAACGCGTTCGACATGACGGGCCTGACCGGGCCTACGGTCGCCGGATGTATCCAGACGACCGGTACTTCAAGCACGACGACCGGGTTGACCGTGACCTGCGACGCGCTCCGGCAGGGGCGTGCGCCGGTGTCGGATCCGTTCGCTACCGTGCCAGAGCCGACCATGACCGGTGCTTGCCAGGGCCAGTTGGTGGGCGACCCAAGCGTGCCAACCACGGTCACCCCTGCGGAACCCCATGCAAGCGGCATGCAGTCCATCCGCTACTGCAATGGCATGACAATCCGCGGGAACGTGTCCCTGTCGCCGGGCCTCTACCTGATCGAGGGCGGGGACTTCATCGTTGACGCGGGCTCCAATGTCAGCGGTATTGGCGTGGTGTTCTTCCTCGCGGACGGCGTGGACACGCTGTTCAACGGCACTCCGGTCTTCAATGCCACTGCACCGACCACGGGTGCCTATGGCGGGATGCTGTTCTTCAGCAGCCGGAGTGCCACCGGCACCAATCACCAACTAAACGGGACCTTCGGCACCGCGTTCAACGGCGCGATCTATGCCCCGGTCTCGCATGTGGAGATTGCCGGGATCAACCAGACCGGCTTCACGTCCTGCACCCAGGTGATCGGCGACACTGTCGAGCTGACCGGGAACGGCCTGATGATGATGCACTGCCTGTTCCCGCCTGCACAGACAATCGAGGTCGCCTCTTCAGTCTCGGTCGTCGAGTAAACCTTCCGGGCCGGGCGCGTGTTTCGCCCGGCCCGTTCTCCCCACCTTAACTCACCCCGGCCTAAGCCTGCGTTCGTAAGCGTTCCTGGAGTTCTCAGATGACCTATTGCCCCCCCAACCACAACGTCCAGACCTACGAGTTCTCGGCCCTGACCGGCGCGGATGTGCTGCAAGGCTCCGACACGGAGCTGAGTTGCGGCGACTGCTTCACCATGCCGACCAGCGCCACCGCATGCATCGAAGTGACGGACAATGATGGCAGCCTTTCGGGCGATGCCTACAACAACGAGTGGGGCGACGATCACTCCTGGCAGATCGCGGACATCAAGGTGGACGGCAATCTGGTGCACGACGACCAGAAGATTTATGCGGAGGAGTACTACGTCCTCCACGACCAGAACGGCAATTGCTACTACATGGTGGAGATTGAAGTCGCGGGCGAGGCAGGCAGTGACCTCGACGATTTCTATGCCTTCATCGGCGATGTCCCGCCTGCGGGCTCCGAACTGACGGTCGTCGGAAAAGGGAATGTCTGCGGCAACTGGATCGACTATCGTGATCTCTCGGCCGGGCTGAAATGGGACTTCGACGAAGACGGCAAGCTGACCGTCGAAGCCGAGGATATGGCGCTGCGCGGCTACAAGGTCGATGACGTCCATGCGGCCTCCGGCGGTGAGGTCATCCGGCTGAAGAAAGCCGAGGGCACTGCTTCGGTTGCCTTTGGTGGTGAAACCGGCACCTATGATCTTGAGCTTGCCTATATCGACGAGAACGATGGCGAGGGCTCCATCGAGATCTGGGTCAATGGCACGCTGGTCCACGAGATCGACCTGACCGCCAACAACAATGGCAATGGCGGCGACTGGTCCTCCATCTCCACGGTGAAGGTCGAGGATATCCTGATCTCCCAAGGCGACGAGATAGAGCTGCGCGGCACGCGCGATGCGTGGGAATTCGCCCGCATCGATGCGCTGACCTTCTGCGAGAAACCGCCAGTGGCGCAGAACGAGCCGCCCGTGGCGCTGGATGACGCGTTCACCGTGGCAGAGACATCTTCCACCATCCTCGACATCCTCGGGAACGACTTCGATCCGGATGGCGACGTGATCTCGCTGGTCAGCTTCACGCAGCCCTCCGAGGGCTCGGTCCGGCTGGATGAGAACGGACAGGTGATTTTCGAGACCGGCACGGACTTCGCGGGGCTCATTGACGGACAGACCGCGACCGTCAGCTTCCAGTACCAGATCGCCGATGAGGCCGGGCTGCAATCCGAGGCTACCGTCACCGTCACAGTCATTGGTGAGGGCGCCTGCCCGCCGCCGGTGCGTTTCTCGGATCTGGCAACCCTGCCCTCGGGCCAGGATTACACGGTCAACTTCGATGCCCCGCTCGAGCTTTGCGGCGAGGACCCCGACTTCTCCATCTCCGTCAACTTCGGGGACACAGCGAACGAGCAGTACAACTTCGTCTACGTGATCGACGTGTCGACCTCGACCGGCGTCGCGGACAGCTTCACCGCGGGCCAGACGGTGCTGGAGGCCGAGGTCGCGGCGCTGAAGGCCCTGACCGAGGACATTCTCGACATCGGAATCCCGGCGGACGCCGTGACCGTGACCATCATCCCGTTCTCGAGCACCGACTCGACCCAGCCCGGCCTCTTCCAGGCCAAGACGTTTGGCGGCGCGGGCAACGACGTGCTGGATCAGGCGGGCGTGGACACATTCCTCGACGCGCTGACCCCGGGTGGCGAGACCGACTACCTGGCGGCAATCGGAGCCACCACCCAATCGGTGCAGACCCTTGAGGCCGCGTTCGGCGATGCCAACAACCAAGTTTACTTCCTGTCGGATGGTGACCCGACACCTCCTGGCAGCCAGCCGCCCTTCCTGTTGGATATCTTCTCGACACAGCTTCGTTCGGAGGCGTCGGTCCACGCGATCGGGCTGGGCACGGATGTCAGCACGACCTTCCTTGATCCGCTGGACAACACGCCGGACGAGAATGGCGGGCTGGCCGAGATCGTGACCGACCCGGCGGCGTTGGCCAACTCGCTGGGGCGCGCACCCTTCGACGCTGGCACGATCCTTGGCGCGACGCTGACCTTCCTGGATGACACCGGAGCGCAGATCGACAGTTTCGACTTCACGGCCAGTGACTTCTCGGAAACCCCGTTGGGCTACGAGCTGGACATCGCCTCGGTCGCGGGTCTGGGCGTCTTCGCCGGACAGACGACAAAGGCGCTGCTGGACGTATCGTTCGACGAGGATGGCGATCTGGTGGCAGACGACACGATCTCGTTTGACGTGGATCTGGCCGGTCAGGCTCCGGAAAGCCTCGACATCTGATTGTCAGATCGTGCGCACGGTCTGGTCGCGAGGCCAGACCGCACAGGCCCGGCCAGGATGAGATCGTGAGCGGGCTCCGCCCTCACCTCCCTCTCCCACAAGGCCAGCGAATCGATTCGCAAGAAGCTCCGAATCTGCCGCGAATCCCGCTCTACGGTTGAATTGACGCGTTTCCGCCCGCGTGCGAAGCCATTTTTTGTTCCCTCTTTGTGCCGATCGACGCCCAATCTGAAACGGCAGTGATTCGTCAAAATATTGTATTTTTACTATTATTTTGACATTGATTTCGATACCGATGTCGAGGTGAGATTCAACCATTGCAGTCGCTCGTTGGCGCACCGATGGATCTCGAAAGGGTCAATCCGAGCTGAAAAGGCAGATACGAGAGTAATTTTAAGAAATGTTAATATATTCGCCTGCGGGATGCTTTCCCGCATTGGTAGAAATCGCCTTCCGGGATTTAACCACCTCACAACTCGGACATATTTCTGGCCAATCGTGACCAACATCATTGCGTATACAGCGCGGTGAATGTTACGAATGCAGCTAGCCAGGGGAGGCGTATCTATGCGGTTATTTGAGTTGGGGTCTGGCCCCCATCAGTTCAGACGGTTGGCAATTGCGACCGTGTCCGCGTTGACCATGGCGACATCCGCCATCGCGGGACCACCAGAAAAAACCGACCTGAAGTTTGGCTTCATCAAGCTCACGGACATGGCCCCGCTGGCCATCGCGCTGGAGAAGGGTTTCTTCAAGGACGAAGGCCTAAACGTCACGCTGGAGGCAGCGCCGAACTGGAAGGCGATCCTTGATGGCGTGTCTGACGGCACCTACGATGGGGCGCACATGCTGGCGGGCCAACCGCTCGCGGCCTCGGCAGGGATCGGCACCCAGACGCCTATCGTCACGCCGATCTCGCTCGATCTGAACGGCAACGCGATCACGCTCTCCAACGACCTCTGGAACGAGATTGCAGGCTCTCTGCCCCGGGACAACCGCGGACGCCCCCAGCATCCGATCAGTGCGGAGCATCTGCGCCCGGTCGTCGATAAAAGGATTGCCGACGGCGCGCCGCTCAAGATGGGCATGGTGTTCCCGGTCTCGACCCACAACTACGAGCTTCGTTACTGGCTTGCGGCCGGTGGCATCAATCCCGGCCAATACGCAGCCGACGATCTGATGAGCAAGACTTCCGGTCAGGTGGGCGCCGAAGTTCTGCTGTCGGTCACGCCTCCGCCGAAGATGCCGGAGACGATGGCCAAGGGTGAGATCGAGGGCTACTGCGTCGGTGAGCCGTGGAACCAGCAGGCGGTTTTCCAGGGTATCGGCGTTCCCGTCATCACGGACCACGATATCTGGAACAATAACCCTGAGAAGGTCTTCGGTATGCAGGAGGCCTTCATCGCCGACAATCCCGAGACGGCCATCGCCATCACCAAGGCGCTGATCCGTGCGGGCAAGTGGCTCGATGAGGGTGGCACGTTCAACCGGCCTGAAGCGGTCGAGATCCTGGCGCGCCCGAACTATGTCGGCGCCGACTACAACGTGATCCAGGCCTCCATGGTCGGCACGTTCGAATACGAGGCAGGCGATCTGCGCATCGTGCCGGAGTTCAACACCTTCTTCGCCAACTACGCGACCTTCCCCTACTACTCGGATGCTGTCGGATCGGCAAGAATACTCAAAGCTTGATCAGAATGACAGGCGAAAATAACGGTATCGAAATACTCTGCCTCTCCATGCTGTGTTTTAACGTAAGCTCCATTTCCTTCACGTTTGACA
>JBCDID010000193.1:0-7026 GCA_038749355.1 Pseudomonadota bacterium
CCCAATGCCCAGGACGATCGAGACGATGCCTATAGCCCAGTAGAGACCGTCGCTCCGACCGTCTGTCAGCAACGGCAGAAGTGCTGCACCAATCGCAATGATGCCGACGCCGATGGCGCAGAACCCGGTGGTCACGACCCAAGTGCCGACCTTTGCCGCTGCCCCGATCTGCGGGCATTCAGCCGCCGCGCGGCCGATGATGGCCAGGACGGTGCACAGCCCGGTCAACCCGACAAAGGCGATGGCGAAGTAGATGATGTCGGTCATGTCAGATCTCCTTTCAGACCAGTTGTTCAGAGGTTGGTGAGGCGCAGCTCGTCATAGGGACGCAGATGTTTCGGCGCCTTGCGGGTCCGGCTCGGCGGTGGCGCCGTGATGTGCAGGGCGAGCACGATCAGCAGCACCAGCACAGCAAGTCCGATATGGGCGAGTTCCATGGCAGATGTCCTTTCTCAGACGAATATCTCGGGTTTGATGCGAGGGGCCTCGACGCGGGCGCACTTCCGGTACCAGTAGGCGAAGAGCAGCGCCTCGATTGGGCCGAACAAGAGTCCGGCCAGCGCGTAGCCGATGGCACCCTTCAACGCCTCGCCAGGTTCGTTGCCGTTCACGACAACACCGTAGAGGACGCCGAGCGGGATCAGCGCCGTCACAGCGCCCAGCGAATAGTAGGCGATCCGCCCGTACTCGGGGGACTTGCCATCGATGCCCGATCCTCTGCGGATCGCGAGCCATGCAGCAGGCAACCCCGCTACGATGTAGCCCGGTAGACTGAGCAGCGCCGATATCCCGAGGAGCATCAACCCGACATGCAGTCCGAAAACCCCGAACGCGGCCAGGGACAGAGGTGCCAGAACGGCCGCAATGACGAATGCGAGGACATCGACACGGGCCGTCGCGGCGCCACTATTCGATATAGTAACAGCAGTCATTTCTGTACTCCCAGAAACTATGGACCAAAAATTTTTCCCGTGGTCGGGGTATTACCCCGACTTGGGCAGGTACTTTGCGATCTTCGCGCCCAGCTTGAGCATGGAAAGCTGCGTCCCGCGCGGTAGCCGTGCCATCTGGCTGTACCAGGTATCGAACATCTGCATGATCTCGAGCGTCTCCTTCATGCGCTTGGCGACCTCGTCCGGCGTCTTCCCATCAGTGGCGGCCAGATCTGCGGCGCCTTCGACGGCGGAGATCGTGGGCAGGAACTCGCGGTTACGACGGCCTTCAACGACCAGCCGCACTACCTCGAACAGATCCCGCTCGGCGGTGAAGTGGTCGCGCCTGTCCTTGAGCTGGCGCGAGACGCGGATAAGCCCCCAGCCCTGCAACTCCTTGATCGCGGTCGAGACGTTGGACCGGGCGAGCCCGAGCGTCTCGGCAATCTCCTCCGCGGGCAGAGGATCCGACGAAAGGTGCAGCAATGCGTGGACCTGCGCCACCGAGCGGTTCACGCCCCAGCGCGTGCCCATCTCGCCCCAGTGGAGGATGAAATCCTGCATGGCCGGCGTCAGTTCCACGATAAGGTCTCCTGAAATTTCTGTCATGACAGAAATGACAGTGATCCGTGCGAAATGCAAGGGCCGGACATGCGGCGTTTTGGACCTGCGCAAAACTTGCTAGAGACGAGGCATGATGCAGACCACGACCGCACCCGTTACCGGCGCGCCACGCCAAACATGGATCTTCAGCTTGCTGTGTATCCTGCTGCCGCTCGGGCTCTATTTCGGGATCTTCTGGCTGGTGCTGCATAACCTGCAACCTACCAAGGCGGAGCTTTCGGCGCTCGAATTCGTGCCGACGAACCAGCCCGCTATCCTGACCGAACTGCCAGCGCGGCTGGATTATGGGCTGCTCTGCGCGCTCTTCATTCTGGCCGCCCTTGCCTCGACGGTTTATGTGCTGGTCGTCATGCGGCAGAGCCTTGGCGCGCGCCTGACGCTTGCAGCACTCGGGTTGGCGGCAAGCTTCGGCGTGGTGGTGTTCCTGGCGGACGATCACATCGAACAGCTGTTGCGAGCGAACGGTCTTGCGATGCTTGCGAGCCTTGTCGGCGTCAGCGACACGTCGATCGGTGAGAGCCTGCGATATGCCGCGACCGCTGCGGTCCTGGAGGGCGTGAGCCATTCCGGTGTCGCACCGGATACCAAGCGAGTGCACGACATCTACCTGCTGGCCGCGATCACAGCCGCGATCGGGGTCTTCTCGGTCACGCTGATGGCGCTTCGGTTTGCCGAGGTCGCGTGGCGTCCGACCGGGCCGCAGGATGCGCGAGCTCTGCGTCAGCGGTGGCGCAGTTTCCGTACGGTGCTGGTCTTCGCCGCTATTGTGCTGACGCTGTCCGTCGCCACCAACAAGGCGTTCTACAATTGGCCGCTTGGGTTGCTGGAAGAGAAGTTCCGCGAGGCCTATGGCGCGATCACGGGTGCTGCGATCGGGTTCTGGGGCACGCTCTACACCATGATCCTGATTTCGGTGGCAGGGCCTGCCCTGTTGTCGCTTGCCCTGGACATCGACCGCGTGTCCGAGGCTGCGGCCCGCGATGCGCCGCCTGAGAAGAAGACCACCCCCGCCGCCTGGCGCAAGGCGCATGGTCTGGTGCTGGCACCGCGAGAAGCACTGAGCGGGATGCTAGCCGTGGCGGCCCCGCTGTTGACATCACCTGCAATGGACGCGCTCGGGGCCGCCTTCGGCTGATTATCCCTTCGGGACCAAGTGGTGCATCACGTCCCTTTCGGGACTTTGGATGCACCCTACGCGGCGCGCGCCGCAAAGCACCGTGTAGGGTGCATCCAAAGTGTCGCTTGCGACGCGTGATGCACCGGCGCCCGAAGGGCCAATCAGGCAGTCAGACCCTCGGGCTCCGGAAGGCCATTGGCGCGACAACATGCGGTCAGCGTATTCGCCAACAGGCAGGCAATCGTCATTGGCCCGACGCCGCCCGGCACCGGCGTGATGGCGCCTGCCACCTCGGCGCAGCTCTCGAAGTGGCAATCGCCGACCAGCTTGGTCTTCCCCGCTTTCTCCGGGTCCGGATGCGGGATGCGGTTGATGCCCACATCGATCACCGTGGCACCCGGCTTGACCCAATCGCCCCGGATCATCTCGGGCCGACCCACGGCGGCGACCAGAATGTCGGCCTCGCGGCATACGGCCTCGATGTCCTTGGTCCGCGAATGCGCCACAGTCACGGTGCAGCTGTCCTTGAGGAGCAGGTTGAACATGGGCTTGCCCACGATGTTCGACCGGCCCACCACGACCGCGTTCATGCCCGACAGGCTCCCGTGATGGTCGCGCAGCATCATCAGGCACCCGAGCGGCGTGCACGGCACCATCGACTTCTGCCCTGTTCCCAGCAGCCCGACATTCGAGATATGGAATCCATCCACGTCCTTCGCCGGATCGATCGTGTTGATGACGATCTCGGAGTTCATGTGATCCGGCAGCGGCAACTGCACCAGAATACCGTGGATGGCCGGGTCGGCATTGAGCTGCTCGACCATGGCGATCACCTCGGCCTCGGAGACGGAGGCATCCATCTTGTGCTCGACGGAGTGCATGCCCGCCTCGACCGTCTGCTTGCCCTTGTTGCGCACATAGACCTGGGAGGCCGGGTCCTCGCCCACCAGCACAACAGCCAGACCCGGCGTGATCCCGTGGACCTCCTTCAGCTGCGCCACCTGCTCGGCCACCTGGCCGCGCACCTTGGCTGCGAACTCTTTCCCATCGATGATCGTGGCAGTCATTCAACCCCTCCCAGAAGATTGTGCGTGATCTCGGTCCTGACCGAGTTGGCTACAAAGCAGGCCTCGTGCGCCTGGTGATGTAGGGCGTCGTGGGCGGCATCGTCCGGCGGCGTGCCATCCCAGTCGACGCGGATGTTCAAGCTGACTCTCGGGATCCAGACCCGCCCGTCCTGCATGAGCATCTTGCCCTCGGCACGATCATGGTAGCGCCGGACCACGTGACCGGCCTGACGGGCATAGTCGAGGAACCACATCATGTGGCAGGACGAAATGGCAGCGATGAACGCCTCCTCGGGGTCCACGGCGTCTGCACGAGATAGCGGCAACGGCACCACGTCGGGGGAGGCCGATGCCGGCACCTCCACCCCGCCATCGAAGCGCCAGACATGGGCACGGCTGTAGCGATTGGCGGCGAAGTCGCCGTCTGCCTCCCAGATCACTTCTGCCGTGTGGACTGCCATGCCCGCCCCTAACGCCTCATGCTCAGGCGAGCATATCGCTCAGCCCCGGCCGCGATAGGGTTGTACGCCGGTGTCCGGGATCCAGACCCCCTCGGGCGCGTCACCTGTCTGCCAGAATACGTCAATCGGGATGCCACCGCGCGGATACCAATAGCCCGCGATCCTGAGCCAGCGCGGCTTGATCGCATCGCGGATGCGCATGGCGACATCCAGAGTGCACCCTTCATGGAAGGCCCCGTGATTGCGGAAACTGGTCAGAAAAAGCTTCAGCGATTTCGACTCCACCAGCCACTGATCGGGGATGTAATCGATGACCAGATGGGCGAAATCCGGCTGTCCAGTCACCGGACAGAGCGAGGTGAACTCAGGCGCCGTGAATCGCGCCACATAGAGCGCATCCGGGTGCGGGTTCGGCACTGGATCGAGGCGGGCGTCCTCGGGCGAGGACGGCTGTTCCACCATCTTGCCAAGGCCGGTATGGGAGAGATCATCTGTCATGGGCGCCAGTTAGCCCGCCCTGACGCGACGTTCAAGCGCGGCTGACGCGAGGTCCGCGTTGTTCCATGGGGCGCGGGGCTCTAAGATCGCAGCCAAACAGGGAGGCTGACATGAAGGCGAACTTCGATTTCACCGGCGCACGTGTGATGGTGTTCGGCGGGACAAGCGGGATCAATCTGGGCATCGCCGAGGGCTTCGCCAAGTCCGGTGCCGAGGTTGCCGTGATCGGGCGCAAGTAGGAGAAGCTGGACGGGGCTGTCGCCCAGTTGTCGGCCCATGGACCGTCCAAGGGCTACGCGCTGGATGTTCGGGACTTCGATGCGGTCGAGGGCGCCTGCAAGGCGTTCGCCGAGGGTGGGCCCATCGATGTGCTCGTCTCGGGTGCAGCCGGGAACTTTCCCGCCCCTGCCGTCGCCATGAGCGCCAATGCGTTCAAGTCTGTCGTCGATATCGACCTTCTCGGCACCTTCCACGTGGTTCGCGCGGCCTTCCAGCACCTGAAGAAGCCCGGCGCGAGCATCATCAACATCACCGCCCCACAGGCGCAGGTGGCCATGCAGATGCAATCCCATGTGTGCGCAGCCAAGGCAGGGATCGACATGTTGACCAAATCTCTGGCCTGTGAATGGGGTCTGGCGGGCGTGCGGGTGAACGCGATCTCTCCGGGGCCGATCGAGAACACCGAGGGCATGGAACGGCTTGCGCCATCGGAGAAGGCGAAGAAAGCCGTCCAAAAGTCCGTGCCGCTGCAACGTGACGGGCGCGCAGACGAAGTCGCCGATGCCTGCATGTGGCTATCCTCGGACCGGGCATCGTACGTCTCAGGCGTGGTCCTGCCGGTGGATGGCGGTTGGCTGGCGGCCGGCGTGCCGCTCAGCCTGTCGGATCTGGCAGGGTAAGCCTGGCCATAACAGACACGCGCGAGTGGGCCGCAGCCGAGCCCAAACCGGCGACGCCCGCGCGCGAAAGTTTGAACTTTGTCTCAACCCCGAGGTGTCGTAGACTCTCCCCTAGATAGATTTGGAGTGTTTTCAAACCCTTGGGGAGGGGGCAGCGTTCATGCCATCGGACGCGCGCAAATCGCTGCGCAAAGCCTATGAGGATACCGCCCAGTTGATCGGGCGGCTGGTGCCGTCGTTCTTCATCACGTGCCTTTCGACCATCATCTTCGCGGGCAGCGACGACCGGGTGCTGCTGTCCGGCGGCGAGGTTGCGCATCCGCTGGTTGGCAAGACCCGCTACGAGATCTTCATGATCATCGCGCCCGTCGCGATCCTTGTGCTGCGCGCCTATATCGACATGCAGATCGCGCATCTCCACCGGATCGAGGACATCTTCCGCCGGGTGAAGACCCGCCACAAGATCCGCCTGCAACAGCCGGTGACGCTCAGCGCGAAGAACAACCGCGTATTGCTGGTGGCCGGTGCATTGGCAATCCACGTCATGCCGCCGTTTGCAATCGCGTTCCTGGGCCGGCATGCGTCCGCGGCCTACCCGGAATACGGGCTCGCGCTCTACGGGCTGGCGCTGGTGCTGGCGATCTGGTCGGGCTTCACGCTCTATCGCCGCTATGAAGGGCGCGCCTGCTGGGCCGCGGCGTCCTTCCCAGTCGTCATGGCGGTGATCGGGGCCGCATCGCTGCACAACAGCTTCCTGCGCGACAGCTTCGGGATTGGCGGCGTGTTCGGCGCGTCGACCGCCTGCGAACGCCGGTTCGAAGGGGCGCTCGCCCATGTGGCCAGCCCGTTCCTGCGCCAGATCAATCTGGAGAAGGAGAACTTCAAGGACAGCACGCTGAAGCGCAAGAACCTCAGTTGCGGGGATCTGACGGACTCCACATGGCAGGAGGCGGACCTACGCGAATCCGTGCTCTGGGGTGCCGATCTGCGCGGGGCCGAGTTCATCGCCGCCAACATCTCGCAGGCCAATTTCGACAGCGCGATCCTGCGGCAGGCGAAGCTGCACGAGGTGATCGCCTTTGAGAGCCAGTTCTTCCGTGCCGATCTGGAACGCGCCGAGTTCGCCAAGGCAGAGTTGCAGGAGACCCGGTTCGTTTCCGCCATGCTGGAGGAGGCCGACTTCGAGGACGCGACCCTCGGCCATGCCAAGCTCTACAAGGCGCAGCTTTCGGATGCCCGTTTCAAGGCTGCCGAGATCACGGACACGGAGTTCGTGGAGGCAGTGCTCTATGACGCGGAATTCCTCGGCGCGCGGCTCGCAAACGTGGACTTCTACCGGGCCAAGCTCGAGGGCGCGTCGTTTGTCGGCGCCGAACTCGAAGACATCAGCTTTGACGAGGCTGAGATCATGTGCACCGACTTCCGGTC
>JBCDID010000194.1:0-6992 GCA_038749355.1 Pseudomonadota bacterium
CACGTCAATGGTCACTTCCTCAATCGGCTCAAGCCGCTGACCGTTTTCGGTCTGGAACAGCACACGAGGCCGGGAGATCGAAAGCTCGAACCCCTCCCGGCGCATGTTCTCGATCAGTACGCCCATCTGGAGTTCACCACGCCCGGCAACCTCGAACGCTTCACCGCCCGGGGTGTCGGTCACGCGGATCGCGACATTTGCCTCCATCTCCCGCAGAAGACGGTTGCGGATCACGCGGGACTGCACCTTGTCGCCCTCGCGGCCTGCCAGCGGACTGTCATTGATACCGAACGTGACCGAGATCGTCGGCGGATCGATCGGCTGCGCCGGGATGGCCGTGTCCACTGACAGATCGCAGAGGGTATCGGCCACCGTTGGCTTGCTCATGCCAGCCAGGGCCACGATGTCGCCTGCCTGCGCCTCGTCAACCGGCTGGCGTGCAAGACCGCGGAAGGCAAGCACCTTGGACACCCGGAACCGTTCGACCTCTTTGCCATCCCTGGAGAGCGCCTTGATGGTGGTCCCGGCCTTCAGCACCCCCGCCTCGACGCGACCGGTCAGCAGGCGGCCAAGGAACGGGTCGGCCTCCAGCGTTGTGGCAAGCATCTGGAACGGTTCAGCAGCGCGTGCGACCTGCGCGGGTGCAGGCACGTGGCGCACGATAAGGTCATAGAGCGGCGCGAGATCTTTGCGCTCGGCCTCAAGCTCTTCCGCCGTCCAGCCATCCCGGCCGGACGCATAGAGCGTGGGAAAGTCCAGCTGATCCTCGTTCGCCCCGAGGTTTGCGAACAGGTCAAACACCTCGTCGAGCGCACGGTCCGGCTCGGCATCCGGCTTGTCCACTTTGTTCAGGACCACAATCGGACGCAGCCCCAAAGCCAGGGCCTTGGAGGTGACGAATTTCGTCTGCGGCATCGGACCCTCGGCGGCATCCACCAACAGGACAACGCCATCGACCATCGACAAGATCCGCTCGACCTCTCCGCCAAAATCCGCGTGCCCCGGCGTGTCGACGATGTTGATGCGCGTCCCCTGCCATTCTACCGAGGTACACTTGGCCAGGATCGTGATCCCGCGCTCGCGCTCGATATCGTTCGAGTCCATGGCGCGTTCAGTGAGCGCTTGCCCCTCGCGGAACAGCCCCGACTGTTTCAACAGCTCATCGACCAGCGTTGTCTTGCCATGATCGACATGGGCAATGATGGCAATATTTCTCAAGTCCATGGAACGCGCTCCTGTACCTCAGAGACGTGCCGCCCAACACCAAAATGACTTGCCTGCCTTAGCCAGGCAAAGTCCGTTGTTTCGGGTTCATTCGGGACCGGACGCTCTTTGCGCGGGCACATAGCACAGGATTGGTAACAAACCAGTGCCTTTTTGCAGTTGCGAAAACGGCTAGGCCGCGACGGCTGTCGGGCGCTGGTAGGCTTCCCGAACCATACCGGCTAGTGCGTCCAGTGGCTCCTTCGCTACCGGACGCGCGCCATAGCCACGATACATATTGATGCGGGTCGACGGCAGTTCCGGCAGCGCACCGCCATGCGTGATCCGGTCGAAATGCGGTCCGACAGCGCTTTCCAGCACGGCGTTTATGGCGAGGTCCGCGGCCACGGTGGCCTCGACAGTGCGCGTGGAGCCAGTATCCACCGCCATCTCCCACGGGATGTTGGCACGATCCAGTGCCTCCAGCGCCCACGGGCGGAACAGGCACTTGCGCTCAAAGGCCAACCGAACAGGACGCGACCGCCATGCGGCACCACCGGGCGCGCCCACCCAGACCAGCGCCTGCGTGGTTACGCATTCCGCATTACCGGGCGTCTCATTCTCGGTTGTCAGGATCAGATCTGCCTCGCCTGTCTCAAGCAGTTCCTTGAGCTTCAGCGTATAGGAAGAGATCAGTTTGACCCGCATCCTAGGATACTCCCGGTCGAGCCTGCGCAGGATCTGCGGCACATGCGGGTAGACGATGTCGGCAGGCACACCGAAAGTGATGTCGCCCTCGAACGCCTCGTCGGTCATGCGCGACCAGACCTCATCATTCAACGCGAGCATCCGGCGTCCATAGGCAAGGAGCTGTTCCCCCTGACCCGTGGGCGCCACCGTGCGGCCAGCGCGGTCCAAGAGAGGCTGCCCAAGCGACTCCTCCAGCCGTTTCAGCTGCATGGACACAGCCGACTGCGTGAGGTGGAGTTGCTGCGCGGCGCGTGTCACGCCGCCTGCCTCCAGCACGGTCACGAAACTGCGGAGCGCGGTCAGGTCGAGGTTCCGAGGCATTTCATCATCCTTCGTGATGCATCATCCCAAAAACATTCATTTCACTTATACTTCGCGATCCCTCATATATCAAGCCACGCAATGAAGCGTGTGATCATATCAATCTGAGTGATGGAGGCGATGATGAATATTGTTGTTCTGAACACGGCGACCAAACCGGCAGCGCGGACGCGCCAGACAGGTTTCTGGGCCCGCGTGCGGACCGCCTTCCACGTATGGGGCGAGCGTCAAGACCTCAGCCAACTCGATGCGCACATGCTCAAGGATATCGGGCTCACGCGCGAGGACGCGGTCGCCGAGGCCAGGCGTCCGATCTGGGACCTACCCACCCACCGTTGATGAAACCACGCTGGCCGAGAGCGGATACTCGGCCAGCACTTCGTAGATCGGCCCCTCTCCCCCAAGAAAGGACCTATAGAGACAAAAACTCTCCGCCCGGAACGCGACTTTCGCCCGCGGGCTGTTGCGCGCCACGAAGGCGCCCACCTCCGCTGCATCGTCTGGCGTGAGCCCTCGATTGAACCGCGCGAGCGTGATATGCGGATGGAACCGCTGGGCATGCAGCGCGATCCCGTACTCCCGTGCCGCCTGCCGAACCTTCTTGCGCAGGACCTTCAGTTCATCGACCGGCGTGACATCGGCGAAGATCGCGCGGGGGGGCGCGTCGCCGAACATACCCAGCCCGAACGCCTCGACCCCGACCGCCGCAGCTCGGATCGCGGACAGCCCGTCATGGACATCCTCAATCAGCGTCTCCGGGTGCTCGCCCAGGAATGCCAGCGTCAGGTGGAAGTTCTCCGGCGGCACCAGCTTCCCGATCTTCAGCCCGACCTGAGCCCCCTCAAGGGTCCGGCAGACGTCCTCCGGCACCGGCAAGCCTACGAACGCCCGGATCATTCCGCCACCCGGTCCAGCAGTTCCAGCGCCTTTGGCCCGACAACATCGACGATCTGCGCCACACCGTCCTTGTTCGGATGGATACCGTCTGCCTGCATCAGACCCGTGCCGACCAGCCCGTCGAACGCGTCCTCCAGCAACAAGGCATCCGCCTGCTCGGCCACGAGGCCATACATGCCGTCGAACGCCGCCTTAAACTCGGGTCCATAGTTCAGCGGCGCCTCCATCGAGATCAGCAGCAGCGGCAGCCCCTTGCCACGCACGACCTCGGCCATGGCTGCCAGATTGTCGCGTGACCGGGCCGGATCGATGCCGCGTAGCAGGTCATTACCCCCCAGCCACACGATCACCGCGTCTCCGCCATCGGCCAGCGCCCAGTCAATGCGCGCCCGCCCGCCATCGGTTGTGTCGCCGGAGACACCCATGTTGACGACCTCGACCTCGCGGCCCTCGGCCCGCAGCCATGCCTCCAGTTGCGGCACGAAGCCGTCGGCGGGCGGCAAACCGAACCCGTGCGTGAGGCTATCGCCGATCGCCACGAGCTTCAGCGGCGCGGCCACGGCCCATACCGGTGCAATTGCACACAAAAGCCATAGACACAGCACCTTGCACAGCCCGATCCGGGGCACATATGTCGCGAGTGGAAGGCGGCGGAGCAGGGTCATGACGGAACCGGTGATCAATCTGGCGGATGTCGGGCTCAGCTTGCCAAGCCTCGCGGGCCCTGTCGAGATTCTGCGCGACATCAATCTGAGTATCATGCCCGGTGAACGGGTGGCGATCACGGGTCCGTCGGGATCCGGCAAGTCGTCACTGCTGATGATCACGGCCGGTCTCGAACGCGCGAGTGCGGGTCGCGTCACAGTGCTGGGCTCTGATTTGACCGACGCGGATGAGGACGACTTGGCGCGCCTGCGCAGGGCACGCGTGGGTGTGGTGTTCCAGAGCTTCCACCTGATCCCCACCATGACGGCGCTGGAGAACGTCCAAGTGCCCATGGAGATCGCCGGTCAGGCCGATGCTGCCGCTAGGGCGCGCGACATTCTGGACCGTGTCGGGCTCGGAGACCGTGCCAGCCACTATCCGGGGCAGCTATCCGGCGGCGAACAGCAGCGTGTGGCGTTGGCCCGTGCGCTCGGGCCCGGCCCGCAGGTGCTTCTGGCCGATGAACCCACGGGCAATCTGGACGGCGATACGGGCGAGGCCGTCACTGATCTGCTGTTCGATCTGGCCGATGCGACTGGGGTAACGCTGGTGCTGGTCACGCACTCCCAGGCGCTCGCGGCCCGCTGCGCCCGTCAGGTGCGCATGTCGAACGGGCAACTGGCCGCATGAGCGCGGACGGGTCACCGCCAGTCACCACTGCCCCGGAACCGGGCAGCGGAACGTCCTTTGGCTTTGCATGGACTGTGGCCGTTCGCGAACTCCGTGGAGGCCTGGCAGGGTTCCGCATCTTTCTCGCCTGCTTGATCCTGGGGGCCATGGGGCTCGCCGCCGTGGGGTCCGTGACTGCTGCCATCGAACGGGGGCTGTCGGATGAGGGCCGCAACATCCTCGGTGGCGACGCGCAGCTCAGCTTCGCCTACCGCTTCGCGACCGACGAGGAACAGGCGTGGATGAAGGATCGCGGGGACATCGCCGAGGTCGTGACCATGCGATCCCTGCTCCGCACTGGCGAGGATCGGGCGCTGGCAGAAGTGAAGGCGGTAGACGGCGCCTACCCGCTATACGGAACTGCGAGGCTTGCGGAAGGGAAGCTGGCCGAGGCCCTGGCTGTTCGGAACGGCCATCCGGGGCTGGTTACAGAGCAAGTGCTGGCCGACCGCCTGGGGCTCTCGCCCGGCGATGAGGTGCAGCTTGGCGGTGGCACGTTCACGTTCGCAGGCGTCTTGACCGAAGAACCCGACCGAGCGTCCGGCGGGTTCGCGATGGGACCACGGGTGCTGGCGTCGATCGAAGGGCTTCGCGCGGCGGGAATGCTAGCCCCCGGAGTATTGTTCGAAAGCCAATACCGTCTCAGACTGCCAGACAGCACGGATCTTTCCGCCACCCGCGCGGCATTCTCTGACAGTTTCCCGGAAGCAGGTGCCCGCTGGCGCGACCGTGGCCGTGCGGCACCGGGGATCAGCCGGTTCGTGGACCGCTTATCGGCGTTCCTCACCATCGTCGGCATCGCAGCACTGGCGGTTGCAGGGGTCGGCGTGGGCTCGGCGGTACGCGGCTATCTGAACCGAAAGGTGCCGACCATAGCGGCGCTGCGCACGCTTGGCGCCACCTCGGGCACTGTCTTCGCGGCATACCTGTTCCAGATCGGTTTAATGGCAGCCGTCGGGGTGGTGGTGGGCGTCCTGATGGGCGGCGCGCTGGTCGCGACCCTGGGGCCCATCTTCGCCGCAAACCTCTCGATCCCCGCAAAGTTCGGCTGGTACACGGGACCGTTGACCGAGGCCGCATGGTTCGGACTGCTGGCCTCTGCCGTCTTCACACTCTGGCCTTTGGCGTGGCTTCTGCAGGTGCGCCCGGCAGAGCTGTTCCGGCAGGATACCGAACTCGCACGACCCATGCCCGGCTGGATTGTTTTGGGCGCGCTGGTCGCGTTGGTGGTCGTGTTGGTCGGCAGCATCATCGGCTTATCAGGCCATCCGAGGCTCGCGAGTTGGTGTCTCGGCGGGATTGCAGGGGCATTCCTCATCCTGCGCGCACTGGGCTGGCTCGGAGCGCGGTTGGCGCGTTGGCTGTCGCATACCGGGCTTGCTGGGCAGCGCCCGGGACTGAGGCTCGCACTCGGTGCCGTGGGCGCACCGAACGCGGGAACTCCGGGGGTGGTGTTGGCGCTTGGGCTGGGGCTGGGCGTGCTCGCCACCATCTCTCAGATCGATGCGAACATGCAGAACCTGCTGCGCGACCAGTTGCCCGAGAACGCGCCGGCCTTCTTCTTCGTCGACATCCAGTCGGCCCAGCTCGACCAGTTCGAAAAAATCGCGTTGGGAACAGAGGGCTCGCAGAGCCTCGCCACGGCACCCATGCTGCGCGGTGTCATTACCGAGTTGAACGGCATACCTGCGCAGGAGGCCAAGATCGACCCCGCCGCGTCCTGGGTGCTGCGCGGCGACCGGGGCGTGTCCTATTCCACCACCCCGCCCGAGGGCACGGTCGTGACTGAAGGCGCATGGTGGGAAGCGGGCTACGCTGGCCCACCGCTGGTGAGCTTCGCGGAAGAGGAAGGCCGGGAGCTGGGCCTGTCCATCGGCTCGACCGTAACGGTGAACATCCTGGGACGCCCCATCACGGCAGAAGTCGCGAGCTTCCGAAAGGTCGAATGGCGCGGCATGGGCATCAGTTTTCTCATGATCCTCTCGCCCGGCGCTCTGGCAGGGGCTCCACACACCCACATCGCGACGCTCTACGCGGACCAGCAGGCGGAGGCGCCAGTCATGCGCGCTTTAGGGCGCGAGATGCCCAACGTCACCCCCGTGCTGGTGCGCGAGCAGATTGAGCGGGTCTCGGACGGGTTGGCGAAACTGGGTGGTGCCACCCGATGGGGAGCGCTTGCGGTGCTGCTGACCGGGATCGTCGTGCTTATTGGTGCGGCGGCCGCAGGCGAGGATCGTAGACGCAAGGAAGCCGCAGTCCTGAAGGTTTTGGGTGCGTCGCGACGGGCGATTCTGGGCAGCTTTGCCCTGAGAGCGGCAATGACAGGGGCTCTGGCCGCGTTCGTGGCGTTGTTCTGGGGCACATTGGCAGGATGGTCCGTGATCACGTTTGTCTTTGAGAGCGCCTATGTCCTGCCCGTCGGCAGCACCTTTGCCATCCTGTTGGCG
>JBCDID010000195.1:0-6958 GCA_038749355.1 Pseudomonadota bacterium
CCGGTCGGCAACGCCGATTCCTGCGCTCCGATATCCGCCGGATTTCGTTCATCCTGATAGCCCAGCGGCTGGGCCTGAAGCTGGCCGAGATTCGCGGTCATCTCGAGAGCCTGCCCAACGCCCGCACCCCGACAAAGAAGGACTGGACGCGGATCAGCCGCTCAATGCGGCACGAGCTGGATCAGCGGATCGAGACGCTGACCCGCCTGCGTGCCCGCCTAGACGGATGCATCGGTTGCGGATGCATGTAGCTCAAATCCTGCGCGCTATATAATCCGAATGATGCGGCCGGCGAAAACGGTGCCGGCCCGCGCTATCTGATGGGTGATGGTCCTGCCTGACACGGCAATCAAGGGTGCATCAACGGCGGCAATCCGCCGAAGGATGACACCCTACGCGGCGCTCAATTTCCCGCGAGAAGCCTGCGCGCAATGACCTGTGCCTGGATCTCGGCGGCACCTTCGAAGATGTTCAGGATCCGCGCATCGCACAGTACCCTGCTGATCGGGTATTCGAGCGCGAACCCGTTGCCGCCGTGAATCTGCAGGCCATTGTCAGCAGCCGCCCAGGCAACCCGCGCGCCAAGCAGCTTGGCCATCCCTGCCTCCAGGTCACAGCGGCGCCCCTCGTCTTTCTCGCGTGCGGAGAAGTAAGTGAGCTGCCGTGCGATCATGATCTCTACCGCCATCATGGCCAGTTTCGAGGCCACGCGCGGGAAAGCCGAGAGAGGTTTGCCGAACGCCACGCGCTCCTGCGCATAGCGGAGCGCGATCTCCATGGCCGACTGGGCAACGCCCACCGCCCGCGCTGCAGTCTGGATGCGCGCCGACTCGAAGGTCTGCATGAGCTGCTTAAATCCCTGCCCCTCGACGCCACCCAACAGCGCGCCCTCCGGCACACGATGCCCGTCTAGCGCAAGCGTGTATTCCTTCATGCCGCGATAGCCGAGCACCTCGATCTCGCCGCCTGCAATTGTCGGATCGGGGAAGGGCTCCTCGTCGGTCCCACGAGTCTTGGGCGCGATGAACATTGAGAGGCCGCGATAGTCATCCGTATCCGGGTTCGTGCGTGCCAGAACGGTCATCACATCCGTACGCCCGCCATGGGTGATCCATGTCTTGTTCCCGGTGATGACCCACTCGTCACCTTCCTTGACCGCACGTGTCTTCAGCGCGCCTAGGTCGGAGCCGGTGTTCGGTTCGGTGAAGACGGCTGTGGGCAGAATCTCACCGGAGGCCAGCTTTGGCAGCAGGTCGGCCTTCTGCTCGTCCGTCCCGCCACAGAGGATCAGTTCTGCGGCGATCTCGGAGCGCGTGCCCAGCGAGCCCACACCGATATAGCCCCGCGAAAGCTCCTCCGAGACCACGCACATGGACGTCTTACCGAGGCCGAACCCACCAAACTCTTCTGGGATCGTCAGGCCGAAAACGCCCATTTCGGACATCTCCTCGATGATCTCCATGGGGATCAACTGGTCCTTCAGGTGCCACTCATGCGCATCCGGGATGACCCGGTCATCGGCGAAGCGGCGGAACTGGTCGCGGATCATCTCGAATTCTTCATCGAGGCCGGTCGCGCCGAAAGAGGCCACGCCCTCCTGCTCGCACATCAGTTGCGCGAGCCGCACGCGGGCCGCGTCTGAGTTGCCGTTCTGCGTCAGCCATTGCACAGCAGGCACCATTAGCTCGCGCTGATCCTGCTGGGTCAGGCCGATATCCTGAGGGCGGGCAATCTCGCCCTGGCTCATGGGGATGCCGCCATACATCTGCCAGAGGTATTCGCCGAAGCCGATCTGCAGGATCAACTGCTCGGTCTCACCAAAGTTGCCTTCGTCGGCCAGACGGGTCGCCCAACCATGCAACTGGCGCAACGCCTCCACATAGGTCGCCATCCAGGCATAGGCATGGGCGCCGAACTGGTGCTGGTCCACGAGGCTGCCGGAGACACGGCCATCGGCGTTCACCCGCTCACCCAACACCTCCCGCGCGCGGGCAGCGAGCGCATCCGCCGCCACGACCGCCTCCGCGCAATGGCTCAGCAGGGTCGTGGCATCGAGGCTCTCGGCAGTGATCGGCGCTTGGGCGTTCATTTGGCTCTCCAGACTGGCGCTATGGTGCGGCGCATCATGATATCTCGCATTTGCGGGATTACCTAGCCGGGGCCGGGGGTGAGGTCAAGAACAAGAGCGCAATAAAATTACGCTCTTGTTTCGTCATATGGAATTAACTTACGCGCTATTTCGGCGCAGTTACGTGGGAGCCGTCTGATCCTGGGCCAGATGACCGCGCTTTATCCAGACCTGAGCGCCATCAGGGCCAGCCACTGCCTCGGAACTTTCGCCCTTGGGAAGGCGCAACCAGGACTGCACGGCAAAGTCTTCGCCACCTTCCGCGAAGCCACCCTT
Organism: Pseudomonadota bacterium; assembly: GCA_038749355.1. GTDB lineage: Bacteria > Pseudomonadota > Alphaproteobacteria > Rhodobacterales > Rhodobacteraceae > Thermohalobaculum. Next base: position 2,405 of record JBCDID010000195.1, read on the forward strand.
GATGGTCAGGACTTCCATGCCCCCCTCGGCGGTCAGAGGCACGCGCGCACCCGGGGCCCAACGCTCCATGACGACTTCCTCGCGGGCGTCCTTGTGGAGCTTCAGCACCGTCACCCCATCCCGCCCATCCGCCACATAATCCGCATTCTCCGTATCCACGTGGAACTGGTTGCGGTCATCCGGGTCGAACTGCCAGAGTTTCACGAAGATCGTGCAGCCACCCTCTGGCGCAGGCGTGTGCGAGGTTGTCGGTGGGTTGCGCACATACGTGCCCGCCGGGAAGTCGCCATAATCGTCCTGAAAGACGCCCTCCAGCACGAGGAACTCCTCACCGCCCGTATGCGTGTGCGCCGAGAAGGCCGAGCCCGGCGCATAGCGCACAATGGTCGTAGCCCGCGCGACCTCGTCACCGATCCGGTCCAACATGCGCCGATCGACGCCCTTCATGGGCGAGGGCACCCAGTCGGTCTTTGCCCCATGCACTACGGCGCGTTTGGTGAAGTCCGCATTCAGTTCCATGTCAGGTCCTCCTGTCGGGTTGGCGCGGGGCCAGCCCCCCGGTGATATAGAGTGTGTTAGGCGGCGACCGAGGGGCGCTCGGTCACGCGGATCCGCCAGGCATGCAGGGCCGCGAGATCAGCCGGGATCTCGACCTTGGCAAAGTCGGCAAAACCCAGCCCCGCGATGGCCGTGATGTCAGCCACGGTGAAGCGGTCGCCCGCGACGAAGGGCTGTTCGGCCAGCACGCTGTCGAGGTAGCGCATGGTCTTCTGCGCTTTGTCTTTCTCACGCTCGCCCCATGCAGGGACTTGGTTCACTTCCAGATCCGGGCCCAGCCCCGGCGTTGCGTGGTGAAAGTAGTTGCCGACGGCATCCATCAGGCCCGCCTCAACACGGCGCTGCATCATGGCAATCTCGGCGCGCTCCTTGGCGTTGCGGCCAGTCAGGACCGGGTCATTGTCCAGATGATCGAGGTATTCCGTGATCGCGGAACACTCGCCGATAAAGGTGCCGTCCGCCAGTTCCAGCAGCGGAACGGTGCCGGTCGGGTTCTTGGCAGTGAACTCGGGTCTGCGGTGCGCGCCACCCATCACGTCGACTTCCTCGAATGTCACCTGATCGGTCAGGCCCTTCTCGGCCAACGCGATGCGAACGCGGGCGGGGTTCGGAAATCCAGTGGTCTCGTAGATCTTCATGATGCGGCTCCGTTAATCTATCTATCGATAGGCAGACAAATAGAGTTGCAGCTCTCCCATGTCAAGCCTATCTGTAGGTAGATAGCAAAATCGAGGTGCGCCCATGAGCAAAGTCAGCGATCGGTTGTTGGACGCCGCCGAGCATCGGATCAGGACTGCGGGTTTTCATGCGGTCAGCTTTCGGGATCTGGCGGGCGACCTCGGCATCAAGAGTGCGAGCGTCCACTACCACTTCCCCAAGAAAGAGGATCTGGGCGTCGCCGTGATCGATCGGTACGCGCGGGCCTTCTTCGATGGGTACGCCCAGCGCACGGAGGCGGGAGAGGAGCCGGTCACCGTCTTTGTCGATCTCTACCGACAAGCACTGACCTCAAGCGAAACGGCTTGCCTTTGCGGTGTCATGGGAGCCGAAGCGCTAGGCCTGCCCGAGCCGGTACAGGAACGCGTGCGGGATTTCCTGCGCGAGAACATCCGCGTGCTAGCCAAGGCGCTGGGCCGCGGCGACCGTCCGGACCCGGAGATAAGAGCCACCCAGTCGGTTGCAGCACTTCAGGGGGCGATGATGTTGGCGATCAACCTCCGAGACAACGCGATTTTCGAGGCCGTGGCGCAGCGGGTCGAGCGCGGGATGTAGTCTCACTGGACGCGGACCGCCCCGGAGCGCCGTGGATCGCCTGCCGCCTGGAACCCGCCGCGCCCGTCCGCGCGCGCGATATGCACGCCACCGAAGAACATGGAGGGCTCCGACCAGGGACGCGCCTCGGGCCAGCGGGCCAGGATTTCCTCGCGAACCTGCTCTGACCCCAGGTCTTCGAAGTCCACCGTCGGCGATAACGGATCCTCGCCGTCCACGTGAACACGGGCGCGGGAGACGGCCTCCTCCGGCGGCAGGCCATGGTCCAGAAGCCCGATCACCACTTGCACAAGCGCCGAGCGGATCCTGTTTGACCCACCCGATCCCAACACCGCGAAGCCGCCATCCGGCCAGTCCACCGCCATAGGGCACATCATCGACCCAAGCCGTTGGGACGGCGTCCAACTATGCATCCCCGCAGGCAGCAGGTCATCCTCGCCCAGCATGTTGTTAGGCATGATCCCGGTGCCGGGCAGGACATGGCCGCAGCCTTCGCCATTGGAGAGCGTCAGCGCAGCACCCATGCCTTCGCCATCGATGATCGAGATATGCGTGGTGCCGCGGGTCGACTTGGGCGCGCGGGCCAGTTGGTTCCGATAGGTCGCGAGAAGCTCCGGGTCTAGCAGGCGTTGTGTGCCCCGCTGCGCGTCCATGTCGAGGTCCGCCTGCAGACGGGCCGTCAATGTCGCTTCGAGCGTCTCTGTCACCTGAGCAGCGGACGGGTCGTTCGGGCAGGCTGAGAGACCAAACGCCACCAGCGCCCCGCCAAGCGCGGGGGGCGGATTCAAGTGCATGCGGGCCGGACCCCGTTGCGTGGCAATCGGTGCGCGCCATTCCGGACGGTAAGTCTTCAGGTCCTCCGCCGTGATCTGGCCTCCGTTCCGGGCGAGTTCCAACAGTGCCTGCGCGACCTCGCCTTCCGTGACGAAACGCGGCCCTTCGTGCCCGTAGACCTCCAGAACGTCTGCGAGCGCGGGGTTCGTAGCGATGGCCCCGGCCTCCGGAAGTTTGTCGTCCTGCATCCAAAGGGCCCGCGCCGAAGGGCTGGCCTCAAGGATTGCACTGACTATCTGGGACAGTTTGGCCTGAAAACCGGTGACCTCGACCCCCTTGCGCGCGGCCTCGCAGGCAGGTGCGAGAAGCTGAGGCAAGGGGATGCGACCATAGCGGGCGTGCGCCTCTGCGAGCCCCGGCGCCACGCCCGGGACAGCGATAGTGCCCGCCCCTATGTGAAAAGCCTGGGTCGCAGTGCCGAACTCTACCAGCTTTTCCTGAAAGTCGAGATCCTCCGGCGGTACGGCGCGCGACGGTGTATGGACGAAGAAATCCAGCAAGCGGGCCTGCCCACCGGGTTCCCGGACTATGAGGAAACCGCCGCCGAGAAGTCCCGCAAGCACGGGCTCGGCGATCATGGCCATGGCCGCCGCCGCTATGGCCGCGTCCACGGCGCATCCGCCCTCGGCGAGGACGGTCGCGGCCGCATCGGCTGTCAGGTCATGTCCGGCGGCAACGGCGAACTTTGTCATGGGAGTCTAGGGTGCATCATGGATGCACCCTACGCGGCGCTCAGGCGGCTTTTGGTGCCGCGGCCCGAACCTCGTCACCCACATGGGCCTCGTACTGGGCGAAGTTCTCCGTGAACATCGCGACCAGATCCGCAGCCTGCTTGTCATAGGCGGCAGCATCTTCCCAGGTCTGGCGCGGGGTCAGCAGCACGTCCGACACGCCCTCGCAGGACACCGGCACCTCGAAGCCGAAATTGTCGTCCCGGCGAAACTCGCCTTGGGCCAGCGAGCCGTTCAGCGCCGCCGTCAGAAGAGCCCGTGTCGCGCGGATCGGCATCCGCGAACCCGTGCCATAGCCGCCGCCGGTCCAGCCGGTGTTCACCAGCCAGCAGGTTGCGCCGTGCTGGGCAATCTTCTCGCGCAGCAGGGCCCCGTAGACCTCCGGACGCCGGGTCATGAACGGCGCACCAAAGCAGGTCGAGAACGTGGTTTGGGCCCCCTTGAGTCCCTTCTCGGTCCCGGCCACCTTCGCAGTGAAGCCCGACAGGAAGTGGTATTCGGCCTGCGCCGGGGTCAGCCGCGCGATCGGCGGCATGATTCCGAAGGCATCACAGGTAAGCATCACGATGTTCTTCGGGATGCCCGCCGTTCCGGTCGCCGATGCGTTCGGAATGTAGTCCAGCGGATAGGCCGCCCGCATGTTCGGTGTAAGGCTGTCATCCTGGAAGTCGAGTTCCTTGGTGTGCTGGTCGTAGACCATGTTCTCCACCACAGTCGCGAACTTGGAGGTGGTGGCATAGATCTCCGGCTCGGCCTCGGCCGACAGGTTGATGGTCTTGGCGTAGCAGCCAACCTCGAAGTTGAAGATGCCACGATCGTCCCAGCCATGCTCGTCATCGCCAAGCAGGATCCGGCGGGGATCCGCCGATAGCGTGGTCTTACCGGTGCCCGAGAGACCAAAGAAGATCGCCGCATCGCCCTCGTCGCCCACTGCGTGGTTGGCCGAACAGTGCATCGGCATAACCCCTTTGCCCGGGAGCAGGTAGTTCATGACCGAGAAGATGCCCTTCTTATTCTCGCCCGCAGAGGAGCTGTCGCCCACCAGGATCATCTTCTGTTCGAAGCTGACGGCGATCACGGTCTCGGACCGGCAGCCGTGGCGTTCCGGGCCCGCTTTGAAGGACGGGCAGTTCACGACCATGAACAGATCGGAAGAGCA
>JBCDID010000196.1:0-6949 GCA_038749355.1 Pseudomonadota bacterium
AACGCCGCGCGGCCGTCCGGCGCAATCGTCTTTGCCGGTCGGGACGGGTCCGCGACCATGACGGAGGAGCAGTATCAGCGCCTCATCGCCGAGATCGAGAACAACCATGCCGGTGCGCGCAATGCGGGCCGTCCGATGCTGCTGGAGGGTGGCCTCGACTGGCGGCCCATGGGGTACTCGCCCACAGACATGGAGTTCCAGGAGACCAAGAACGCCGCCGCGCGTGAGATTGCCATGGCCTTCGGTGTGCCGCCGATGCTGCTTGGCCTGCCGGGTGACAACACCTATGCCAATTATCAGGAGGCTAACCGCGCCTTCTACCGCCAGACCGTGTTGCCGCTGGTCCAGAAGACAGCTGCTGCGTTGGCAGCATGGCTGTCGGAGGGGCGGAACCGGCCCATTGGGCTTGCCGCCGATCTCGACGCAGTTACGGCGCTGGGTCCCGAACGCGAAGCGCTCTGGAACCGGGTCTCCAATGCTGACTTCCTGGATGAGGCCGAGAAGCGCGCCCTTCTGGGCCTGCCGCCCCGGCCCTGACGGGCTTCGGTGCATCAACGGCGCGACAAGCGCGCCGAAAGATGCACCCTACGCGGCGCCTGCCCGCACCGTCTCAACATACACCGCGTAGGGTGCATCCATGATGCACCCGTGACACCCCTGACCCGCGAGGTTCCGATGATGCATCCCACGACCCACCCGAGCACCGGGCTGGAGATCAAGTTCACCAACCTCTCTGCCCTGACCGAGACGGGCCGCATCGGCCGGATCCGCGGCTATGCCTCGCGGTTTGGTGAGCCGGACCAGTCAGGCGACGTGGTCCAGCCCGGCGCCTTCTCGGACTCTCTGGAGCGCCTGCAATCCGCAAGCCGGTCGGTCAAGTTCCTATGGCAGCATGACCCGACACGCCCCATCGGTGTCTGGGAGCAGGTCAAGGAAGACGCCACGGGGCTGTTCGTTTCCGGCGAGGTGATCACGGATCTAGCGCTCGGCAAGGAGGCAGCGCTTCTGATGCAAGCAGGCGCCGTGGATGGCCTGTCCATCGGTTACCGTGTCGTGCGCTCCGAACCAAACCGCGAGACGGGCGGGCGCAATCTGATCGAGATCGACCTCTGGGAGGTCAGCCTCGTCACCTTCCCCATGCTCCCCACCGCGCGGGCCCATGCAGACGGTCCGCTCGACACCTCCGAAGATATCGCAGCGGCGCTCGCCGAGGCGTTGGCGGGATAGGTTTTCAACCCGCCGTCACCTGGCGCACGCGCGCCGTCCCTTCGTTCAATCAACAGATTACAGGATGTTGCCATGAGCAATTTGACGCCAAACGCGGTTTCGCCGGAAGCGAAGTCGGCTGCGACCGAGTTCCTTTCGACGTTCCGGACCTTCAAGGATGACATGAGCCGGTCCATGACCGAGATGGGCCAACGCATCGATACGCTCGATCGCAAGGCCGCCGATGTGCGCCGCCCGGCGCTGTCCGCCTCCGCCATCGATGAGCTGCCGCACAAGAAGGCGTTCTCGGCCTATGTCCGCACCGGCGATGATGACGGTCTGCGGGTGCTGGATGTCGAGGCCAAGGGCATCTACTCGGTCACCGGCGATGGCGGCCTGCTGGTCGATCCGGGCACCGCCGACACGATCCAGGGCGTGCTGCAATCGGGTGCGAGCCTCCGTGCCATCTCCCGCGTGGTGAACGTCGAATCGTCCTCCTATGACGTGCTCGCCGACCATGGTGAGATCGGGTTCGACTGGACCTCGGAAGGTGCGACCTTCACCGAGACGACGGCTGCCGCGGTTGAGCGTATCTCGATCCCGCTGCACGAACTCTCCGCCGCCCCGCAGGCCACCCAGCGTCTGCTGGACGACGCGGCCTTCGACGTCGAGGGATGGCTGGCCGAGCGCGTTGCCGAACGTTTCCTGCGCGCCGAAAGCCAGGCCTTCGTCAACGGCACCGGCGTGAACCAGCCGACGGGCTTCCTGACCAAGCCGTCGGTCGCCAACGCGTCCTGGACCTGGGGCAATATCGGATACATCCCCACGGGTACCGATGGCGATTTCGACCCGAACAACCCGGGCGATGCACTGGTGGACCTGGTCTACTCGGTCGAGGCCGAGTACCGCTCGGGCGCCGTCTTCATCATGAATTCCCGCACCGCCGGTGAGGTCCGCAAGATGAAGGACAACCAGGGCCGGTTCCTGTGGATGGAGGGCCTGCAGGCAGCACAGCCGCCGCTGCTGGTCGGCTACCCGGCGCTGATCGTCGAGGAGATGCCCGATATCGGCACCGATGCCCACGCCATCGCCTTCGGGAACTTCACCCAGGGCTACACCATCGCCGAGCGCCCGGACCTGCGCATCCTGCGCGACCCGTACACCGCGCGTCCGAACGTCACCTTCTTCGCCACCAAGCGCGTGGGCGGGGACGTCACCGACTATGCGGCGATCAAGACGCTGAAGTTCGGCACCTCTTAAGAGGCCCGGACCGGCGCATCCATTCGTGTGCGTAAGCCTTTTGAAGAAGTGATTTGAGTGCGCGCCGTGCTGGTCGCGGCGCAATTCCGTCCCAGTCGTGCATCTGGGTTCGGGCGGTCCTGTCACTGGGGCCGCCCATTTCATGACGAACGGGCCGGTGGCGTCGTGCCGCCGGCCCGCATTTCCTGAAACGCAATCCCGGGCAGCGAGGCGGAAATGACGACGTGCGTGGTACACCGGGTTGGACCCGGAGAGACTTATCGGACCCTGGCTCACTGGGCGTCCGCCCTGCCAGTCGATCTGGTCCACGCGGATCAGGTGCATGTGGCGGAGCTGACAGCCGGTGGCGCGGACCCCGGCGGTGTCGTCATCCGCACGATCTGCGACGACACCCGCTATGTCGAGATCCGTCCCGCACCAGGGCATGGCTTTGCCGCGTTGACCGATCCGATCGCTGATCCGGTAGCCCCGGGTTGCGGGCTTGGCGCGATCATCCACTGCCGCGAGGGCGACACCCTTCGTGTCGAGGGTGCGGGAACGAGGCTTCGTGTCCGGGGATTGCAGATCTTTGCAGAGGACGGGGCCGCGCTGGCCGATGACGAGGCGGGGCGGATCACACACGTGGCCAACTGCCTGATCGAGGCCGTCAGCGCAGCACCGGCCGTGACGATCCGTGGAACGGACGCATGTCTGACCGCGACCGGGATCGTGCAGCGTGGGTGCGGCGACGGTGTCCGGCTGGCCGACGGGGCGCGCGCCGAGGCTGTCACGGTGCTGAAGCCCGACCGTACCCTCGCCGACGGGCTCGGCGTGACGAGCACGGGACCCGGCACGCCCCACGTAAGGGGTACCGCCGTCTTCGGGTTCCGTCAGGCGTTCGGCTACGGGCTCGATCTTGGGCCGGGCCTCGCCTGCGATCAGGCCAACGTGCTGCAAGGCGCCGAGAATTTTGCAGACCCGGGCTGGCGTTCCGTCAACGGCGCGACCGTTGATGCGATGCAGACATTGCCGGGACCCTTTGCCGTGCCGCTCCGCTGGCTTGGTGCCGGGCAAAGCGCCTATGCGCATTTCGAACAGGTCGTACCGATTGAGGTTCCTGCGGGTCGTACGGTCTCGTTCAGCGTGCTGACATCGACCCCGACGCTACGCTCCAGCGGGTTGGCATTGCGCAGCGCCGCCGGGAATGCCGCGCTCAAAGTGCACTGGGTCGATCAGCCGGCCAGCACCACGCTGGTCGGGCAGAGCGATGGCCTGGCGGCTGTGGATGGCGGCATCACCGATCTCGGCTGTGGCTGCGCACGGTTATGGCTGCAGGCACGGAATCTGACGGGCGATCCGTTGGAGGTGCAGCCGCTGATGCAAGTCGCCTCGGGCGTCGAGAACGCGGGCATGAACCTCGGCCTCTATGCCGGGTGCGCCATGCTGGGGATCGGCCATCTGGGCAGTGGTTTCGCGCGGCCGGAAGCGGTCACGGGTGTCGCCCTCACCGGTCTTGATCCGCAAGACTGCCTGCGTGGCACCAGCGCGCAACGGCTGGATCTGCGTCCGATCGAGGGCGGCCCGCTCGACATCACCGCGCCCTGCCGCGGGGCGGATCTGATGGGCCGCCGCCGCCTTGCGCCCGAGACCATCGGGGCACTCACGCTGAACCCTGCACCGCGTTTCGTGACCGAACCGGTGCGGCCCGCCCTGCCCGCGAGGGCTCGCCCGACGTCCACAGAGGAAAGGCCCCGACCATGACTGGATACTATGTCAAGAACCCGGGCTCGTCACTGGATGTCACCATCGACTGGGCTCAGCAGTTCCTGCATCCCGGCGAGACGATTGCCGCCGATCTCGGATGGACCGTGCGCCCGGACATGGGTGCGACGGGCGGGCTGGCCGTCGAGACCAATGACAGCACCGCCACGACAACCACTGCCCGACTGGCAGCCGGACAGGCAGGCGACGCCTATCTCGTTGCCTCCACGATCCGGACGGACCAGGCCCGGGAAATCCGACGCTCTTTGACCGTGCGGGTCGCCAATGTGTGACCGCTGCCCGATCTGCCCGCTGCGTGAACTGAAGGCCTCGATCGAGGCGCCTCTGACCGCCCACCGCATCCCGACCCCGCACCACAAGGAGGAAGCTGACCATGTTGCTGAAGGAAGTCACGCCAGCCGCGTACAACCCCGTGCCCTTGGCCGAGTTCTCGACCCATCTGCGCCTGTCGCACGGGTTCAACGATGACGGGGTGGAGAACGGCATTCTCGAGATGTACCTGCGCAACGCCACGGCGGTGGTGGAACGGCGCACGGGCCAGGCGCTGATCTCGCGGCCCTATACATTGCAGGTCGCCTGCTGGGACCGCGAGGGGCATCTGACCCTGCCCGTGGGTCCCGTGACTTCGATCGACAGCGTGCGCTTCGTCAGTCCCGGCTCCATGATCGATCTCGAGCCTGAGGACTGGGTGCTGCTGCCCGGTACGACCCGGCAGAAGCTGACCGGGCCGGATGGCACCTCTCTCTGGCCGCTGCCGCGCGGGGCTGTCGCGGAGCTGACATTCAACGCGGGCTACGGGCTCACCTGGAACGATGTGCCGGACGATCTGCGTCAGGCGGTGCTGCTGCTCGCCTCCCACTACTACGAGAACCGGTTCGGCGAGATCGAGGTCGAGGGCGGCCTGCCCTTCGGCGTTCTCTCCATCGTCGAGCAGCATCGCATGGTGAGGATCTGAACCATGGCTTCTCCTGTCCTGAACACGGAACTCGTGCTGGAATCCCCTGAACGCGTGGTCGATACGGGCGGTGGGGTGGACATCGTGTGGGCTCCGGTTGGCACGCACTGGGCCGATGTCGAGCCGATGAGCGCCCGCGAAACCCTGATCGGCGGCCGTGAAGTTGCCCGGGTGACGCACCGCATCACCATCCGTTCGGCGCCCGCGAACTCGCCACGCCGCCCGCGCGCCGACTGCCGTTTCCGGTCCGGTGAGCGCGTCTTCGCCATACGCGGGGTGGCGGATGCGGACCGGCAGAACCGCTACTTGACTTGCTGGGCCGAGGAGGGGGCGTTCTCATGACCTATGCGCTCGCCTGGCCTTTGCAGGAGGCGCTGTTCACTCTGTTCACCACGGATGCGGCCTGTGTCGCGGCGTTCGGGGGACGGGTCTTTGACGGCACGCCTCCCCTAACGGATGCGGATGCCGAGGGGCCTTACGTGGTGATCGGTGACGAGGAAGCGCGCGACTGGTCCACCAATACTGAGGGTGGTGCGGTGCACGTGGTCCGTCTGGACGTCCATGCGCCCCGGCGCGGGTTCGGGGCGGCCAAGCAGGCCGCTGCCGCCTTGTCGGATACGCTGCTGGCCGCAAGCCTGCCGACCTCCCGCGGGACGGTCGTGAACACGCGCTTCGTGGATGCCCGCACCGAGCGCGACGAGAACGATGCGCTCCGTCGCATCCGCCTGCAGTTCCGCATCACATTGGAAGACAGCTGACCGAATTTGCCCTTCGGGCTCCGGTGCATCACGTCCTCTGACGAGGACTTTGGATGCACCCTACGCGATGTGCCGCACTCGGCTCCGCGTAGGGTGCATCCTGCGTCGTGCCTGTCACGACGAGATGCACCGAAGCCCGGCACGGGCCATCATCACCCGATAATCTGGAGATCCCGCCATGACTGCTCAGATGGGCAAAGACCTGCTGTTGAAACTGGACGAGACCGGAGGCGGCACATTCGAGACCATTGCCGGTGTGCGCGCGAGCCGGATCAGCTTCAATGCCGACACGGTCGACGTGACGACCAAGGAGAGCGCCGGGCACTGGCGCGAGCTTCTCGCCGGAGCCGGAGTGCGGTCCGCTGCGGTTTCAGGTTCCGGTGTCTTCAAGGATGCCGCATCCGATGCCGCCCTGCGCGCTGTCTTCTTCGCGGGCTCCGCCCCTGCTTTCGAAGTCGTTATCCCCGACTTCGGCACCCTTGCAGGTCCCTTCCAGGTGAGCGCCCTGGAGTATGCCGGCAACCACGATGGCGAGACGACTTTCGAGATCTCGCTGGCCTCCGCGGGCGAGATCACCTTTGCGGCGCTCTGAGGTGAACCCGAACCCGCAGCGGGGTGAGGTTGCCGTCGTGATCGACGGCATACCCCGCAGGCTTCGCCTGACCCTCGGTGCGCTCGCAGCGCTGGAGGCGCGGCTGGAGGAAAACTCCCTCATGGGTCTCGCGGAGCGGTTCGAAACCGGTCAGGTCCGGACTGCCGATCTGACGGCACTGCTGGCAGCAGGACTGTCCGGCGCGGGCGAACCCGTCTCCGAGGAGGCGCTCGGCACTGCCGAATTCGAGGGTGGCGCACTCGGGGCCATGCGGGCCGGGATGGCGCTCCTCTCCGCCACGTTCCGCCCTCTTGGCGATGGATGAGCAGGTCGACTGGCCGCATCTGATGCGGCTGGGGCTGGGAGCCCTGCGGCTCTCGCCCGAGGTCTTCTGGAACATGACACCGAACGAGCTGC
>JBCDID010000197.1:0-6918 GCA_038749355.1 Pseudomonadota bacterium
ATGAAATCGGATCGGATAACGTCCCTGATGCGCTAAGATGTATTCTTGGCGCGAAAGCCGGGATCGCGCATTCGATCCCTGCAGTGTCGACGACGCTGCTCCCGGATATCTACAAATAGGGATCCTTGCCCATGTCGCTTGAATACCTGAAGAAGGCAGCCCGGACCTCAACCGACGACGCAGGAGACGTCCGTGACATTGTCCAAGGCATCCTCGACGAGATCGAGGCGGGTGGCGATGCCAAGGCTTTGGAGTACGCGGCCAAGTTCGACAAGTACGAGGGCAATATCGTGCTCACGCGCGACGAGATCGAGGCGGCCGCCGCCAAGGTCCCGCAGAAGCTGAAGGACGATATCAGGTACGCCCACGACAATGTCCGCCGTTTTGCGGAGGCGCAGAAGCAAACGATCCAGGATTTCGAGTACGAGATCGAGCCAGGGCTGATCGCGGGACAGAAGGCGATCCCTTGCCAGGCTGCGGGTTGCTATGCGCCCTGTGGTCGGTATGCGCACATCGCCTCTGCCATGATGACCGTGACAACGGCGAAGGTCGCGGGCTGCGGGAACATCGCCGCCTGTTCGCCGCCACGTCCAGATACAGGCGTGCATCCGGCGATCGTCTACACCGCAGACCTGTGCGGGGCCGACCAGATTCTGGCGTTGGGTGGCGTGCAGGGGATCGCTGCCATGGCCTTCGGTCTCTTCGGCCTGCCGAAGTCTGATATCCTCGTCGGCCCCGGCAACCAGTTCGTGGCAGAAGCCAAGCGGATTCTGTTTGGTCGTGTCGGCATCGATATGTTCGCAGGACCGACCGACAGCCTGATCCTCGCGGACGAGACGGCTGATGCAGAAATCGTTGCGGTGGATTTGGTCTCGCAAGCGGAGCACGGCTACAACTCGCCGGTCTGGCTGGCCACCACCTCGCGCGAACTGGCAGAGTCAGTAATGACCCGCGTGCCCGAGCTGATCGCCGACCTGCCCGAGCTGAACGGCAAGAACGCCGAGGCCGCATGGCGCGACTATGCCGAGGTCATCCTCTGTTCCGACCGAGAGGAGGTCGCGCGAACCTCGGACGAGATCGCACCCGAGCACCTGACGGTCATGGCTGCCGACCTCGACTGGTGGCTGGGGCGGCTGGAGTGCTACGGCTCGCTGTTCCTCGGCGAAGAGACCACGGTCTCCTATGGCGACAAGGCCTCGGGCACCAACCACGTTCTGCCGACATCCGGTGCCGCGAAATACACGGGCGGGCTCTCAGTCCACAAGTACATGAAACTGGTAACCTGGCAGCGGATGACCCGCGAAGGGTCCAAACGCGTGGCCGAGGCAACCGCCCGGATCTCCCGGCTCGAAGGCATGGAAGGCCACGCCCGCGCGGCAGATGTGCGCCTGGCAAAGTACTTCCCTGGCGAGAACTTCGACCTAACGCCCCATGAATGACCCTCGTGCGCTGTTTGACTTAACCGGACGGGTCGCCTGCATCACGGGTGCAAGCTCCGGGCTGGGCCGTCGCGCGGCGCTCGCACTGGCGGGAGCAGGTGCCAAGGTTGTGGGCGTGGCCCGCCGGCCAGAAGCACTGGCATCGCTCGAGGCTGAGATTGGCCCAAGTGCCGCCACGGTCACTGCCGACGTCGCAGACCGTTCGCAGATCGGCACCCTGCGGGACGCCATTGCAACGCCGTTCGGGGCGCCGGACATCGTCGTACACGCGGCAGGCGTAAACACGCGCGAGATCGCCGACAATGTGACTGCAGACGGCTGGGACGCCACCATCGCATTGAACCTGTCAGCGCCATTCTTTCTCAGCCAGGCGCTGGTTCCGGTCATGAAGGCGCGCGGCTGGGGCCGGATCGTGAACTTCGCCTCACTGCAGACATATCGCGCGTTTCCTGGTGGCATCGCCTATGGCGCCTCCAAGGCCGGGATCGGGCAGCTCACGCGGGCCATGTCGGAAGCGTGGGCGCCGCATGGGATCACCGCGAACGCCATCGGACCCGGGTTCTTCCCGACCGAACTGACCGAAGCCGTTTTCTCGGACACCGCCCGGGCCGAGCGCAATGCGGCGCAGACATGCATTGGCCGGAACGGAACGCTCGAGGACATGGACGGCCCGCTGCTGTTTCTTGCCTCCAACGCATCCTCTTACGTGACCGGACAGGTGCTGATGGTAGACGGCGGCTTCACTGCCAAATGAAACTGGAGGCTTGAATGTACAAGAAGATCCTCGTTGCCATGGCGCTCGACCACAATGTCTCGTCCGGCATGCTGGAAGTTGCGAAGACCCTTCGCGGCGAGAACGGCGAGATCATCGCGCTGCATGTCTACGAGACCATGCAAGGTTCGGTCAGTGCCTATGTTGACGAGAAATTGGTCAGCGCAGGCTTCGAGAAGGCGCGCGGTTTGCTGCTGGAGAAGCTCGCCGGCCACCCGGAAGTGACACCCGCCATCGTGAAAGGCCATTCCGCGCGCACGATCATCGACTTTGCCTCCGAGAACGGCGCCGATTGCATCGTGATGGGGTCTCATAAGCCAGGGCTCAGCGATTACTTCCTTGGCTCGACTGCAGCCCGTGTCGTGCGCCACGCACCATGCGCCGTCCATGTGAACCGGGGCCACGGCTGACCACGAACGCTCACCTGTCCTGTCCGTTCCCGGAGGCGGCCGAGCTCAGCTCAACGACCCACGTTGGTTAGCACAACAGTTCCCGCCGCGTGGAACATGCCGCCGACACCGTGGACCATGCTGATCTCGGCGCCATCCACCTGGCCTGGAGACGTCCCGCGCATCTGGCGCACGCCCTCCTGCAGCGCATACATGCCATACATGCCCGAGTGCATATAGCTGAGCCCGCCGCCATTGGTGTTCAGGGGCAACGACCCGCCGGGCCGGGTGTTCCCTTCGGCTATGAACGGGCCGGCCTCGCCGCGCCCGACGAAGCCCAGATCCTCAAGCCCATAGATCGGCAGATGTGCGAAAGCGTCATAGATCATCAGGTGATCCACATCCTTGTGGCTGATCCCCGCTGACCGGAACGCCTGCGCACCCGAAATCCGAAACGCCGACGATGACGTGAAATCCGCCATCTGGCTGATCGCAGGGGCCTCAACGCTCTCGCCCGTACCCATCACGTAGACCGGTTTCGCGGGAAAATCCTTTGCCCGCTCGGCGCTTGTCAGCACCAGCGCACCACCCCCATCCGTCATCAGGCAACACATCAGCAGGCGGAAAGGATAGCAGATCATGCGGCTGTTCAGGACATCATCCACCGTGATCGGGTCGCGGAAACTGGCGCGCGGATGCAGCCCCGCCCACTCCCGTTGCACAACGGCGACCATGGCCAGTTGCTCCTCGGTCAGCCCTGTCTCCTTCATCATGCGCAGCACTGGGATCGTGAAGCGGGTCGGCGGCGTGGTCACTCCGTAAGGTTTCTCAAACTGTTCATGCGCCTGCAACGGGAACAGCGCGGGGTGCTTGCCGATCATGTGCCGCCCGCTCTCGCCATGGGTGATCAGCACAGTCTTGCAGAGCCCCGCCGTGATCGCGGCCACGGCATGGCGCACATGAACGATGAACGAACACCCGCCGACCGACGTTCCGTCCACCCATGAAGGCCGAATGCCGAGGTAGTGCGCGATCTCGGTCGGGTCATGGCCTGCCGTCGCCACCCCGTCGATATCCTGCGACGTCAGCCCACAATCGACCAGCGCATTCAGTGCAGCGTCCGCATGGTGCTGAAGCTGCGAGAGCTCCGGCACTTTGCCCATACGGGTCGTCTCAGCGGCACCGACAATAGCAACTTTGTTCGAGACCGCGTCCATCACGCGTCTCCCGCCGGTTTAAACTGCGGCAGCGTGATCTCGTCCGAGACCTTCTCGAATGTGACCTCCAACGGCATGTCGAGCACCAGAGCCTCTGGCGTCTGGGGGCATCCGACGATGTTCGCCATCAGCCGCGGGCCTTCCTCCAGCTCAACCACGGCGATGGCATAGGGCGGCTCGAACCCCGGCCCGGGCATGTGGTTGATGACATAGGAGTAGAGCGTCGCCCGGCCGGACGCCTCGAAGACAGAAACGTCACGCGAACCGGTGTCCGGGCAGAACGGGCGCGGCGGGAAGTATGCCTTGCCCGTGACATTGCTCCGTTGCAGGAGCAGCTTTCCCTGACTGGCGCCGTCCCAATAGTGCTGCGTCTCGGGCGTGGGGATCGGGAGTGCGCGATCAGCCATCAGTCACCGTCGCCTTTCCGTTGTTCAGCACCACCCGCTCGCCGACCAGAGCGCGGAAGGAGACTACCTCTCCGTCCCGCCACATTTCAGTACGGACGGTTTCGCCGGGATAGACCGGGGCGGAGAATCGCAGATCCAAGCCTGTCAGGCGGGAAGGGTCGTTGTTCGCCATGGTTCGCAGTACGGCGTATCCCGCAACCCCAAGAGTGCAGAGCCCGTGCAGGATGGGCACCTTGAACCCCGCTGCCGCGGCCACAGCGGGCGAGGCATGCAGCGGGTTCGGATCGCCGGACAGACGGTAGATCAGTGCCGCCTGCGGCAGCGTGGGCCAATCCATCACCACATCGGGAACCCGTTCGGGCAACGCATGAACTGGCTTCACAGGCCCCGATGGACCACCGAACCCACCATCGGCCCGGGCGAATGTGGTCGACGTGGTCGTGGCGATCCGCTGGCCCGTCACCATGTCGCTAATCTCACGCTCCAGATAGATCAGCGCCCCCTTGTCCGCGCCCTTGTCGATGATCTCCTTGATGCGGTTCCTGGCGATCAGCGTGGCCTCGGGCGGGATCGGGGCATGAATGCGGAACCCCTGCTCCCCATGCAGTATCTTCTGCCAGGTGATGCCGGTCCCGGGCTCGCGAGACCAGAACCCGGGCGTTCCCAGCACGCAGGCCATGGTCGGCAGGGCTGAAAACCCTTCGGCTTCCTCAAAGGTGAACCGTAACTGCGCCTCGTCGAGCGGGTCCGCGCCCAACCCCAGACCCAACGCATAGAGGATTGTGTCCCGCGCGGTGTAAGCCTGCTCAACCACCGGGAACGCGCGCGCCTTCAGGGTTTCGTAGTTGATCGGCATGCTGTCCTCCGCCGCGTAGGGTGCATCCTTCGTCGCGCTTGCCGCGACGTTGATGCACCCTGGTCCTCAGACCGGATCCCAGCTGAACACGTCCTGACTGCGGTCCAGATCGTAGAAGTGGGCGGACATGGACGGGAAGGCGGTCTCGATCACGCCCTCGGGGGTCCAGCCGTCCGAGCAATGGACCGACCGCAGCGGCCGCGACTGGCTCATCAGGAAGATCTCGTTATTGCGCACGGCAAAGATCTGGCCGGTGACCGATTTGCCTGCCTCCGACCCCAGGGCCACGATCACAGGGGCGATCTTGGCCGGGGTCATGCGTTTCAGCTTCTCTATGCGGGCCGCTTGCGCCTCATCATTGATCGGGATCGTGCCGATCATCCGCGACCAGGCAAACGGCGAGATACAGTTCGAGGTCACGCCGAACCGTGACAAGTCCAGCGCGATGGACTTGGAGAGCCCCACAATCCCCAGCTTAGCCGCCGCATAGTTTGCCTGTCCGAAGTTCCCGATAAGCCCAGAGGTCGAGGTATAGTGCACAAAGCACCCCGACCCCTGCTGACGGAAGTGAGGGGCTGCGGCGTGCGCCACGTTGAACGACCCGTTCAGGTGCACGTTGATGACCGTATCCCAGTCGTCATAGCTCATCTTGTGGAAAATCACGTCGCGCAGCACGCCCGCATTGTTCACGACAATGTCGAGCCCGCCGAAGTCGGCCAAAGCCTGCGCCACCATCGCCTCGGTCGCATCGCGGTCGGTGACGGAGCCGAAATTGGCCACCGCCTCGCCGCCCGCATCGGCGATCTCCTTCACGACCTCCAGCGCGGGGATCTGATCGGCCCCGCCGCCCGTCTGATCTCCGCCAAGGTCGTTGACCACCACTTTCGCGCCCGCCGCCGCCACGGCCAGCGCCATATCGCGCCCGATCCCGCGCCCCGCGCCCGTGATCAGCGCGACCTTGCCGTCCAGAAGACCCATCTTCTTCCCCCCTGATATCTCGCCTCTCGCGGGCGGTTCCATGGTGCAGATCCCAGTTTGCCCGCTTAACGTGCAGTGTAAACGCGATTTCGGCCGTCGACGCGAAAGGAACACAACCATGATCCCGCGCACCTTGTTCTCCGAGGAGCATGAGCTGTTCCGCCAGACGGCGCGCCGGTTCTGCGAGACCGAGATCGCGCCGCACCACGCTGCATGGGAGGAAGCCGGGGTCGTACCGCGCGAGATCTGGCAGAGTGCTGGTGAGAAGGGGCTGTTATGTTCTGACGTGCCCGAGGCGTACGGCGGTCCCGGCGGCGACTTCCTGATGGTCGCCATCATGACGGAGGAGCTGGCCCGGATCGGCGCGACCGGCCCCGCCTTCCACCTGCATTCCGGCATCGTCGTCCCGTACATCACGCATTACGGCACCGAGGATCAGAAACGCCATTGGTTGCCGAAAATGGTCCGGGGCGAGGTGATCACGGCAATCGGCATGACTGAACCGTCCGCAGGGTCCGACCTGCAGGCGATGCGGACGAGCGCGCGGCTAGACGGCAATCACCTCGTTCTGGACGGCCAGAAGGTCTACATCTCGAACGGCATGATCGCGGATGTTGTGATTGTCGCCGCCAAAACGGATCCGGACGCACGCGGCAAAGGCATCAGCCTCGTCATGGTTGAAACTGGGACCGATGGCTTCACACGCGGGCGCAATCTCGAAAAGATCGGATACCGGGCGCAGGACACCGCCGAGCTGTTTTTCGAGAACTGTCGGGTGCCCGCGACCAACCTGTTGGGCGAGGAAAACCGTGGATTCATCCAACTGATCCAGCAACTCCCGCAGGAGCGGCTCGTGATCG
>JBCDID010000198.1:0-6907 GCA_038749355.1 Pseudomonadota bacterium
CGCAAGAAGAAGGGGCGGTAGGGCCAAGCGATGAGCGGCGCGCCCTGGACTGTGGAAGCCATCTACCGCCACCCGGTGAAATCGCTGGGGTCGGAGGCGCTGGAGAGCGTGTCCGTGCAGCCCGGCGGCACCCTGCCTCATGACCGGACCTGGGCCATTGCCCATGGCGGCGCCTGGGATGCGTCCAACCCGGCATGGATGGGCGGTTCCGCCAAAATGGTCAGCACGTCCTCCGCGCCCCGGCTGGCACAGGTGATCACGCGGCTCGAGGAGACGACCGGCAGCGTCCACCTCGCGCACCCGGATCTGGGCGAACTGTCGGTGCAGCCATCAGACCCGCTGCATCACCCGGTCCTGACCAACTGGATCAAACCGCTGCTGGAGGGCACAGGGCGCAAGGGCCCGTTCCAGGTCTGCGAAGCGCCGGGCGTCGCTTTCACGGATTTCGAAGACACACATGTCTCCATCGCCACCTGCAACTCGCTGCGCGCCCTTGAACAGCATGTAGGCCAAAGCCTGGAAGACAGCCGATTCCGGATGAACCTGTGGCTGGAAGGACCCGCGCCATGGTCGGAGCTCGACTGGGTGGATCGCGACGTCGAGATTGGCGAGGTCAGGTTGAAGGTCATTGCCCGCGATGCACGCTGCAATGCCACGAACGCGAACCCGGCGACGGGCAAGCGGGACACACAGATACCTGGCCTTTTGCGCAAGATCTTCGGGCACATGGATTTCGGGGTCTATGCGCAGGTCACCCGCGGCGGATCCATTGCGCGGGGCGATACCGCCCAGCTGATCTGATCGTGGCTGCCTTCGCCTACACCGTGGATCCGGAGATCGACCCGAACGAGATCGAGTCCGCCCGCAAGCTCTTTGCCGGCCCTTGCGACTTCGTCAAAGGCGTGGTGGCGATGGACGGCTTGCCCGAACCTGACCGGCAGGAGGTCTGCTTTGCCGGGCGGTCGAATGTGGGCAAGTCCTCGCTGATCAATGCGCTGACGGGGCGCAAGGGGCTGGCGCGTGCCTCGAACACACCGGGCCGGACGCAGGAGATCAACTATTTCGCGTTGGGTGAGACGGGGTATCTGGTGGACCTGCCGGGCTATGGTTTTGCCGAGGCGCCACTGGCCAAGGTCGCGCAGTGGCAAGAGTTGCTGAAGGCCTATCTCGCCGGGCGGGCAACGCTGGCGCGGACCTTCCTCCTGATCGACAGCAGGCACGGGCTGAAGCAGGTGGACCACGAGTACATGGACCTTCTCGACCGCTCGGCGGTGGTGTTCCAGGTGGTGCTGACCAAGATCGACAAACCGAAGAAGGGCGCACTTGCGAACAGCCTTGCCCAGATCCAGGAAGGGCTGGCGAAACATCCTGCCGCCTTCCCCGAGATTTTGACGACATCGTCGGAAACCGGACACGGCATCCCGGAACTGCGGGCGACTTTGGCCGGTCTGATGTAGCCACTAAAAAAAGGGCGGCGTCAGCCTGCCTTGGCCACACACGCGGTAATTTGCTCCGGCAGTTCGGCGACAAACTTCGCATTGGTGCCCGCTGCCGCAGCCACGAACTTTGCGTTCATCGTCTGCTTCACTTCGATGTCCGCCTTGATCTGATCTACGATCGCGCTGATGTTTTGGCCTTGGCCGGATATTACCCTGCGAGCGATCCTGAGACGCACGTCATCCTAGCCTTCGGTCAGCATCTTAATCACGTCTTCTCGATCAAAGGGAACCTCGGCGGAATCTGCCATGTTCGGTCCGGCTTTCGGAGTCGGATCGTCGCCGTATATCCGCTGTGCGCGGTTTGCCAGATCTGGATGCATCTCGCTGCGTCGGCAGCATCAAGATATGCGAGTGCAGTCTCCCTTGGCTTGTAATAACTGGACAAAGCGGATCCTGAACCGCCCACGATGCTGGACACCAGCACTCCCTCCGGATGGGCTCCAAATCCCGCCAGAGATGCCGCAGTTATTGCAGCACCGAGTATTGGGAGTTCAGTAATCTGCGCCGCTCTGCCCGAATGCTTAGCGCCTTTTGCGGCTTCGTGAATCAGCACCTTTGCCGACGCCTCAACTGCGGAGAGATTGGTCGGAACTTCGGCTTCGGGCAATGAGACGACATTGCTCACTGGAGCACATGCAGTGACGACGATTGCCATACCAATCCCGGATAGTGCATTATAGATCAATGTCATACTCGAGCGCTCGAGAAATTCTGTCCGCTTCTCGCCCAATGTCGCTTCGGTCAGTGTCCAAGGCTGGCCCCGGAAAACCCATGTAGTCAAGTGGAACGGCGTGCTGGACAAGTTTTGCTGTTCCGGAGCCCTACTCCGCCGCGACCCCGATCATGCCACCGGTCTGGCGTTCCCAGAACCCGGCATAGAGCCCGCCCGAGGCCAGGAGCTCGGCATGGCTGCCCTGCTCGGCGATCCGGCCTTCGGCCATGACCACGATCCGGTCCATATGCGCGATGGTCGACAGCCGGTGCGCGATGGCGATCACGGTCTTTCCGGGCATCAGCCGGGCAAGCGCCTCTTGGATTGCGGCTTCGCTCTCGCTGTCCAACGCCGCCGTCGCCTCGTCCAGTACCAAGATCGGCGCGTCCTTCAGGATCGCCCGGGCCAGCGCGATCCTCTGACGCTGCCCGCCGGACAGCTTCACGCCTCGTTCGCCCAGATGCGCCACATAGCCCTCGCGGCCACGGTAGTCCCGCAGGTCTGCGATGAACTCGTCTGCCGCGGCCTCCCGCGCGGCCTGATGCGCGGCCGCCTCCCCCGCCTCCGGACGCCCATACAGAATGTTATCCAGCGCCGAGCGGTTGAACATGGCCGCTTCCTGCGTGACCACCGAGATCTGCCCGCGCAGCCCGTCCTGGGTAAGGTCCCGGATGTCCGAACCGTCCACTGTGATCCGGCCCGCCTCGACATCGTGCAGACGGCTGAGCAGTGACACGACCGTCGACTTGCCCGCTCCGGACTGACCGACCAGCGCCACGCGCTCACCAGGGCGGATGTCCAACGAATAGCCGGTGATCCCGCCGACTCCACGCCCATAGCGGAAAGAGACGTTTTCGAACCGGACCCGCCCTTCCACTGGCCCCGGCGCCTTCGCGTCGGGCGCATCTGTGATCTCATGCTCCGGCGTCAGAGTCCGGATCCCGTCCTCGAGCACCCCTACATTGGCGAAAATCCCCATGGCGGTGAAACTGATCCAGCCGGACATCTGGGCCAGCCGCGTCGAGATCAGCCCGGCCAGCGCGATCACACCGGGACCCGTCTGCCCGTGCTGCCAGAGCCAGAGCGCACAAGCGATCAGAGCCACCGGCAGCGCGCCGGACAGCAGCGCGAGCCAGGTGCGAAAGATCCACGTCATCCGGCCGAACGCAAACGCCGTCTTGCGGTAGGCCTCGACCGCATCACGGGCGGCATCTTCCTCGCGGCCCGCATGGGCGAACAGCTTGACCGTCGCGATATGGCTCACACTGTCGACCAGCTGGCCGGATACAGCGGATCGCGCGTCGGCACGGATCCGGCTGAGGCGTCGGATACGCGGCAGGAAATACGTTACCAGGAACAGATACGCGCCGAACCAGGCGACCAGAATCCATGCCAGCCGCCCGTCGGTCTGGCTCAGCAACACCAGCGCACCGATCACCGTGGCCACGCCATAGAGCACCGCGTGGATGGTCTCCTGCAATACATCTGTCAGCGCGATGGAGGACTGCGTCTCCTTTTGGGTGATGCGTCCGGCGAAATCATCCTCAAAGAACCCCATGGACTGGCCGAGTACATGCCGGTGCACCCGCAGCAGGGCCATTGTCCAGATATTGGGCATCATGGTCCGGCTCATCAGCGCGCCGCTGAAGCTCATCAGCCCGGGGCGCAGGAACAGGAAGAACAGCGCCGCCAGACCAAGCGTCCAGGCGTTGTCAGCAAAGAACGCCGCCGTGTCAGCCGCCCCGGCTGCCAGATCGACCACGTGGGCCACGACCCAGGCCGCAGCCGCCTCGGCCACACCCGATGCGCAGGCCGCAACGATCAGCAGCCAGATGGACGGCTCCGACCCTCGGATTGCCCAGCGGAAGTACGCCCAGAGCGTCCGGGGCGGCGGGCCATCACCAGGTTGATAAGGGTCGATCAGACGCTCGAAGAACTTCATCATTGCGTATATAGGGCAGTCTCAATTCAAGCGCAGGTAACTCCGATGCGTTTGCGCTCCCTTGCGAGGAATAATGGCAACACTTGATGCATCCTCCGGCAGCACGCCCGCACGGCTGCCGGCCACGGGCTTCCTGATGCTCGCCTCGCTCGGGCTGTTCTGGGGTCTGAACTGGCCGGGCATGAAGATCGTGCTGGGCGAGGTGACGGTGTGGTGGTTCCGGTCCATGAGCGTCAGTGTCGGCGGCATCGGTCTCCTGACGATTGCCGCCGTGACGGGCCTGCGGCTGGTCCCGCGGCGTGCGGAGCTCGGGCCGTTGGTGGTGTGCACCGTCTGCAGCATCCTCGGCTGGCATCTCTGCTCCGGCTACGGCGTATCGCTGATGGAGGCGGGGCGGGCCTCGATCATCGCGTTCACCATGCCGGTCTGGGCGGCGATCTTCGCGACCTGGGTCCTAGGTGAACGGCTGACCGTCCACAAGATCGCGGGGCTCAGCCTCGGCGTGGCGGGGCTGGCAGTGCTGATAGGCCCGGATGCTGCAGCTCTCGGGGCGGCACCCCTCGGGGCGGTGTTCATGCTGGGCGCGGCCGTAACCTGGGCCATGGGGACGGTATTGTTCAAGAAGTTCAGCTGGACCTCGCCAGTGGCCACGCTGATCGGCTGGCAGCTTTTGCTGGGTGGCGGGGTGATCACGGTGGGCGCACTGGCCTGGGAGCCACTGCCCGATCCTGGAACCTGGAGCACGCAGGTCTGGTGGGCGCTCGCCTACCTCTTCGCGGTCCCGATGATCTACTGCCAGTGGGCCTATTTCTACGTGGTCAAGATCTTCCCGGCTGCCATCGCGGCCATCGGAACGTTGGCGGTGCCGGTGGTTGGCGTCTTCTCCAGCGCATTGATCCTGGGCGAGCCCCTGGGATGGCAGGAGTTCACAGCCATGGGTCTGATCTGCACGGCGCTCTTCGTGGTCTTGGTCTTGCCCGCGTTGCGGGTCAAGGGTGCATGATGCATGCACCCTACGCGACGCAGGGTCGGCGGCATCGCGTAGGGTGCATCCATAGTCGCGCGTGCCGCGAAATGATGCACCGAAGCCCGCAGGGCCAGAATTACTCTGCCACCGCCGTGCCCAACAGCCCACCCGACTGCCGGCTCCAGAACCGCGCGTAGAGCCCAGGAGACATCAGCAGGGCATCATGGGTGCCCTGCTCGACAATCCGGCCCTCGTCCAGCACTACGATCCGGTCGAGCCGCTGTATCGTCGAAAGCCGGTGCGCGATGGCGATCACCGTCTTGCCCTCCATAAAATCATAGAGCGCATCCTGGATTTCGGCCTCGACCTCCGAGTCGAGCGCCGACGTTGCCTCATCCAGGATCAGGATCGGCGCGTCCTTGAGAACCGCACGGGCCAGCGCGATCCGCTGGCGCTGCCCCCCCGAGAGCCGCACCCCGCGTTCACCCACATGGGCCTCCATGCCGGTGCGCCCGTCATGGTCGACCAGATCCGGGATGAACTGATCCGCCGAAACCTTGCGCGCCGCCTCCCACAACTCTGCATCGGTGGCAGCGGGGCGCCCATAGCGGATGTTCTCGGCAATCGACCGATGTAGCAGCGCCGTGTCCTGGGTCACCATCGCGATCTGCGCCCGGACTGATTCCTGGGTCGCCAGAGCCAGATCTTGGCCGTCGATCAGCACCTGGCCCCGGTCCGGATCGTAGAACCTGAGCGCGAGGTTGACCAAGGTCGATTTGCCCGCACCGGACCGCCCAACCAGCCCGACCCGCTCGCCACCCTGAATGTCGAGCGCAATCTCGGCCACACCGCCCGCCTTCTTGCCATAGCGATGCGTCACCCCGGCAAAGCGGATCGTACCATCCGTCAGCGCAAGCGGCGTAGCACCCGCCGTATCCCGGAGACGCAGCGGTTGGGACACGGTCTCCATGCCCTCCTGCACTGTGCCGATATTCTGAAAGAGCGATGAGAGGTTCCACATGATCCACTCGACCAGCCCGAGCAGCCGCACCACCAGTGCAATCGCAGCAGCCACGACCCCAACGGTGACGGCGTCCAGGGACCACAGCCAGATCGCGTACCCGATCAGCCCTCCGATGAGGAAGGTCGACAGCACCGACATCATGAATTCCAGCTGCGTGTGGATGCGGTTGGTATAGGCAAAAGCCTCGCGGAACTCCTCCATCGCGGCCCTGGCATAGCCCTCCTCGGCATCCGCATGCGCAAACAGCTTCACGGTCTGAATGTTGGTGTAGCTGTCTACAACCCGGCCCATGAGAACCGAGCGCGCCTCGGCAAAGGCATGGCCCGCCCGGGTGATGCGCGGCACGAACCACCAGGCAATGGTCACATAGGCCGTCATCCAGATCACAAGCGGGTAAAGCAGACGGGCATCGACCTCGGCCATGATCACGGCGCCGCCGATCACGAAGGTCAGCGCGTACCAGAGCGCACTTGTGATCAGGTAGACCGAGTCGTTCAGCGCGGGCGCGAGTTGCCCCTGCTTGTTGGCCAGCCTCCCGGCAAAGTCGTCGGAGAAGAAGCTGACTGACTGGCGCAGCAGCTTGCGGTGCGTCCGCCAGCGGATCAGCGTGGCCATGGGCGCGTAGAAACCCTGCTGCATGACGAAGGCATCCAGAATGTAGCCGACCGGGCGCAGCAGCAACACCACCACGGCCATCGTCAGGACAGTCCCGCCATGTAGGGACCAGAACTGATCCGGCGGCGTCTCCGTCATCAAGTCCACA
>JBCDID010000199.1:0-6906 GCA_038749355.1 Pseudomonadota bacterium
CGCTTGCCGCGTCTGTTCGGCGACATCACCGGGACCCACGATGTTCTCGTCCTCGTCCCAGGCAACCTGACCCGTCATGCGGATTTCCTGCCCCTCCGGCGGCAGGAGCGCAATGGTCACCCGCCGGTCCTTTGGCCCCCAGACGCCGGGCACGGTATAGCGGCGCGCGCTCATTTGCCCTTGAAGACCGGTTTGCGTTTCTCGTTGAAGGCACGCACGCCTTCCAGCCGGTCCTCAGTGGGGACGGTGGCGTTGTAGGCGACGATTTCGAAATCGTAGCCGGTGGCGCGGTCCAGCTCGACCGCCTTGTCGAGCGCCGCCTTGGCAGAGCGCACGCCGATGGGGGCGTTTTCCGCGACTGTCCGGGCGGTTTCGAGCGCGGCAGGCATCAGTTCCGCAAGGGGAAGGACGCGATTGACCATGCCCCAATCGGCCGCCTCTTGGGCGCTGAAAGGCTTGCCGGTCAACACGATCTCCTTGGCGCGGCGTACGCCGACGGCGCGCGGCAGGTTTTGGGGACCCATCATTCCGGGCATGATCCCGCGGGTCACCTCGGGGAACGCAAAGCGCGCGTGGTCGGCGGCGTAGATGAAATCGCAGCACAATGCGATTTCGGCCCCGCCCCCCATCGCGACCCCGTTGACCGCAGCGATGATCGGCTGAGGGGCCTGGATCATGGCGCGGGCAATCTGTTCGACCAGCGCATGCTGGGAACGCCATGTCTCATCCGACATCCCGTCGCGTTCCTTCAGGTCCGCACCGGGGCAGAAGCCGCGCTCACCGGACCCTGTCACGATCACGGCGCGGGCCATGTCGGCATCCACGTAGAGATCGGTGAAGAGCGTGCGCAGCTCCCGCATCATCCCGGTGTTCATGGCATTCAGCCTGTCGGGACGGTTCAGCGTGACGGTCATCACGCCACACTCACCATCCTCGACCTGCAGGGTTTCGAACTTCATGGGCGTCTCCTCTGCACTCGACCCTATCCCAGGTGTCAGGGGCGCGTCACTGGTCGGGCGATCATCAGGGTGATAGCGTTTCAGTCATGCTTAACGAAGTTACGATCCATCCCGCATCGGCTGATCGCTGGCCAGAACTTGAGCAGGTGTTCGACGGCAAGGGTGATCCGGGCAAGTGCTGGTGCGCATTCTGGTATCTACCGAACAAAGAGTATCGCTCGGGCTGGGGTCAGCACAGCGGCTTCATGGAGGCCAAGGTGAAGGCCGGAGATGAGCCGGGTGTGATCGCCTATGTGGGCGGGGAACCTGCAGGCTGGGCCGGCGTCGGCCCGCGCGGTGCCTTCGACCGCCTGGTGCGCAACAAGAAGACATTGGCGGCAGTGGACGACCGCCCAGTCTGGTCGCTGAACTGCCTGGTCGTCCGCCGTGATTTCCGCAAACAGGGGCTAATGCGCCCGCTGATCCGGGGTGCTGTAGACTTTGCGCTGGCCAAGGGAGCGATCGCCGTCGAGGCCTACCCGGTGCAGAGCCAGGCGACGCAAACAGTGTGGGATCTCTTCCTCGGCACCATTGCAGCCTATGAGGATTGCGGCTTTGTTGAGGTCGCCAGCCGCGGGCCGCGCCAAAGAATCATGCGGTTCTGGCCGGAGTGAAATGGCGCAGGTGTCCCGGTTGCGGCAGCCATCACGTGCATGGATGACAAAGCCCAATTGCTCGACCAGAAAAGGTCTGGGAGGACAATGACATGTTGCCATTGGACGGGATCCGGGTCGTCGAGATCGGGCATTCGATTGCCGCACCCTATGCGGCGCTCGTGCTGGCCGAACTGGGTGCGGAAGTCGTGAAGATCGAGCGTCCGGGCGCGGGTGACGACTGCCGAAGCTGGGGCGCGCCCGTCGAAGGCGCGGCCCCCACCTTCCACGCCATGAACCGGTTGAAGCGCTCGGTGACACTGGACATGAAGTCCGCGCAGGGCCGCGAGACCATCCACAATCTCGCGGCGATCTCGGACGTGGTGATCCAGAACCAGAAACCGGGACTGGCGGAGAAGCTGGGCTTCGACGGCGCGACACTGTGCGCCCTTAACCCGCGCCTGATCCATGTGAACATCCACGCCTTCGGGACCGAGGGGCCATTGAAGGACAAACCGGGCTACGATCCGTTGATGCAGGCCTTCGCAGGGCTGATGAGCGTAACCGGCGAGCCCGGGCGGCCCTCGATCCGTGTCGGCCCTTCCATCATCGACATGGGCACCGGCATGTGGGTGGTCGTCGGCGTGCTGGCAGCCCTGTTGCAGAGGAGCCAGACCGGGAAAGGGACCGTTGTGGACACGGCGCTCTTCGAGACCGCGCTCGGGTGGATGGCCTATTTCCTGCCGATCTTCACGGCCACAGGCCGGGCACCGCAGAAAGCCGGGTCGGGAACGGTGATGATCTGCCCCTACCAGATCTTCCAATGCGCGGATGGCGAGTTGATGATCGCAGCGGGCAATGACTCGCTGTTTGAGCGGCTGTCTAAGGTGCTCGACAATCCCTGCTGGGCCGAAGATCCCCGTTTCACGCATAATCCTGAGCGAGTCGCGAACCGGGCAGTTCTCTGCGCCTTGATCGAAGGGGAGACGGCGAAGCGAAACCTCGCCGACCTTGCCGACTCGCTGGAGGCCGCAGGCGTTCCCCATGCGCCAGTTCAGGATACCGCCGCGATCGCCAATCATCCGCAAACGCTGGCGGCGGGGATCAAGCGCGGCTCCGGGGCATTGGAATTCTTCGGACTGCCTGTAAAGTGGGGCGGCGCACGCCCGGACCGTGAGGGGCCTGCGCCATCACTCGGAGCAGACAATGAGTGGCTGGAGCAAATTCTCGCTCGGGCCTGAGAGGAGAACGTGTCGTGCGCTCATGCATCGTGCAGTCCTGGCCTCATCGGTGCATCTTCGTGCGTTCGGTCGAGCGCGTCAGCGGGCAGGATTGGCGCGAGCTTATCCACCACCTGATGATCACGGAATGCTATGAGCTTGGCTTTCCAGTCTTGCACGACATGCGGGAAGCGGATTTCGGCACCACGAGCGAAGATATGCTGCGCCCTGGTCGCGCGGCGGTCGAACCGACCACACCGGGACTTGTACGCCGCGTCGCCATGGTTGCCTCGTCTGATCTGGCCTTCGGGTTGATGGGAATTGTCGGTAGGCTGCGTGACCGGGAACACCATCAGGTCCGGGCTTTCCGCACCATGGGCGAGGCCACGTCGTGGATCGACCGCCCGAGTTTTGGTGATGCACTTCCGGATGACGTGGAGGACATTCTGCAAGGCCAGCTTGCGAACCAGCAGACCCAGGTCGTGATGCTGAAATCCGGCTCTCCGTCCAAGTCGCCTTGCCCCGAACACGAGACTGCATTGCCGCGCTGAAATCGTCCACTTGTAGGATTTTGAGACCGTTCCATGCTATCGAACCTGAAAGCTTGGCGAAGCCATGCAAAGGGAGAGACGCCATGAACATGCAATCAGAAATCATCGTCGACGACACACCGATTGCCCGACGGCTGGCGGAGTTCACCACTGATCTCGCCCATGATGCCATCCCGGCCGAGGTCCGGACGCGGGCACTGCATCACATGCTGGACGCCGCCGGGATTGCAGTGGCCTCGACGCGATACCCGTTCGCGCATCCGGTTCTGGCAGGGCTTCAGGCGCTCGGCGACACGGGCGATGTGCCGGTCTTCGGCATGGCAGCTAGACTGTCCCCACGCGATGCCGCCACCATGAACGGCTATCTCTGCCACGGGCTCGACTATGACGACACCCACATCACGGGCGTCGTGCATCCGACGACCTCTGTCTTGCCTGCAGTACTTTCCGCGGCAACAATGACCGGAGCGACGGGGCGTGATCTGGTCACTGCCTACATCATCGGAGTCGAGGCCGCGGCGCGCATCGGCACCTGCGCTCAGTCCGCCTTCCACCAAGTCGGTTTTCACCCGACGGGCATTGTCGGAGTGTTTGCCTGCGTGCTGGCGGCGGGCCGGTTAATGGGCCTGAACGTCAAGCAATTGGAGAACGCGCAGGGGCTGGCGGTGTCTCAGGCGTCGGGATCCATGGAGTTCCTCGAAGATGGCGCCTGGAACAAGCGGTTCCACCCGGGCTGGGCGGCCCAATCCGCACTGACAGCCTGTGCGCTGGCCCGCGAAGGCTTCATCGGCGCCACCAACCCCTATGACGGGCGCTTCGGCTTCTTCAACATTTTCGGTGGCAAGTACACGGACTGGGTGGATCTCTCCCACGCCACCGCAGGGCTCGGCTCGAAATGGGAGCTGATGGAGACCGGCATCAAACCCTACCCCACCTGCCACCTGACCCATGCCTGCATCGACGCGGCCCTGGCCCTGCGCGACCACGTGGACCCCGCCAAGATCGCCAGCATTGAGGCGCGCGTGCCCTACCAGGCGTTCCCGGTGGTCTGCGATCCGGTTGAGAACAAGCTGAAGCCGAAATCCGACTATGACGCCAAGTTCTCGCTCCATTATCTGACGGCCTGCGCGCTGATCCGTGGTCGGCTGACACTGGACGAACTGGAGCCGGAGGTGTTCACCGACCGCCAGATCCTCGCGCTGGCCGCCAAGATCTCCCATGCCGACTACGCGAACAGCCCCTTCCCGGCGGCATATTCAGGCGGCTTGACCGTTACCATGACGGATGGCTCGACCCATGAACACAACGAACCGGTGAACCGGGGAGCCGCCGACCGGCCGCTCTCTAACGCCGAGATCGTCGAGAAGTTCCGGGACAACGCGGCGCTCTGGGCCGGGCCGGAGAAGGTCGCTGCCATGGAGACCGCCATGCTGGGGCTGGAAGATGCCGCCCGCGCCGCAGACGCCATGCGGGTCTTCTCAGGGTGAATTGGATACGCCTCGGGTCCGCGTTCGCGCTGACCCTTACCCTTTCCGTACAAGCCCCGGGCGCGCAGACAGACAACATCATTCCGGACGACTGGAGCGCCTGGGAAGTGATCCGGGAACCCGAGAGCCCCGCGTGCTTCTACTACCGCCTGCCCGCAACCGCCGCGTCACCGGATGTGGAGGTCGACCCCGCATCTGTCTGGCTCGTCGTCAGCGCGGTCTCGGGCGTATCCATCGAGGCTCCGGAGGCACTCTTTCCGGCAAGCTCAGTCTTCATGCAGGTCAATCGACGCCGGATTCCACTGCGCCGCGCTGCCGATGCCAAACTGCTCAGGATGCCGACGCGTACGGCGGTCACAGTGCTTGCGCGTCCCGTGAGCTTTCGGGTGACGAACGGCCGTTCGCACATCGCCTTTGAGGACGCGGACCTGGGGCAGATCGAGACGAGAATGCTCCAGGAATGCGACAGCGGCCGCGAAGAGTACTGTCAGTGCGAGAACCTCGAATAAGTCAGTCCGCCCGACTGACCAGCAGGACCAGCGCAACAACAGCGTTCAGCCCGACCACGCCCAAGATGGGGATCGCATAGCCGCCCGTCGCCTCGATCAGCCCCCAGATGATCGGCGGTGAGGCCATCCATCCGATGGAGAGGAACGCGAAGGCCCGCCCGTTCAGCTCGGCCAACTCGGCGGCGTCGACCTTGAAGCTCATCGCGGTCACGAAGACCGCATTCCAGCACTGCCCCGAAATTCCGCAGCCGATGGCCAGCGGGATCAGCACCCAGCCAGGCGTCTCGGGCGTGACCATCACGAGCCCGACCATGGCCAGCACCGTCACCACCGCAATCCCGGCCAGCACCCATTGCGCGTGCCCGACCCGATCGACCAACCAGCCCAGCAGCGGCCGCCCGATCAGCGCGGTCAGGTGTAGATTGGACGCGAAGATGCCGGCCGCCACCGCGCCCAGCCCCGCGACCTCAAGCAGATACAGGTAGCTGAACGTCGTGACCGCCGTCTGGGTCATGGCAAAACAGAACCCGACGGACCAGAGAAACCTGAGACCGGGCGGGATCACGAAGACCTCGGCAAGCCGTCGAAGTGGGCCACCGGGGCGTGGAGGCGCGGCCTCGACCGCATAAAGAGGTGCTGCAATCAGCGCCATGCCCATGGCCACGACCAGTACGGCCCCGATAGACAACACGCCCGCCTGCCATCCCGCCCAGAGCATGAACGGCGGCAAAATACGTCCCGAAATCCCCGCCGCAAGTGGCACTGAAGCATGACGCAGCGCCAGAAAGAACCCGCGCTGCTCAGGCCGCGCGGTCTGGGTCACCATGGTCATCCCGACAGGCCCCTGCGGACCATAGCCCAGACCGAACAGGAACGCCGCCACCATCGCGCCGGCCCACGTCCCCGTCAGGATCAGCGCCATCGCCCCCGCCATCATTGCGAAGAAACGCGCGACGGCACCCGCCCCTCCGAACCGCCGCACCCAGACACCTGTGAACGCGCTGGACAGCAAGGTGCCCGCGAAGGTGAACGTGATGGAGAGCCCGAAGTCGCGCTCATCCAACCCGGTTTCCTGCGCCAGCTCCGGTGCAAGTAGGCTGAATGACCAGAAGCCGACAGCGGCCGCGAACTGGCTGAATCCGGCAGCAAGCAGGACAGGGATGGCACGCGAAGACATGGATCGCACCCTACGGCGTCCGCACGGCTCCTGCCGATGGCATCGCCCCACGACTGGCTGGATATCAAGGGACTGATGAGTACGCCTTGACCCGCTTATGCACCCGGTGTTGATGGGAGGCATGAGTTCAGGTGAACAATCCGGTCCCCTCCGCGGCCTGCGCGTGGTCGAGTTTGGCCACTTCATCGCGGCGCCCTTCGCAACGCGGGGGTTGGGCGATCTGGGCGCGGAGATCATCAAGATCGAGCCACCCGGGGGCGATCCCGTCCGCAGCTGGGGTGCTCAGGTCGATGGCAAGTCGCTCTGGTGGTCCGCCCATGCCCGCATCAAGAAGTCGGTGTCGCTGAACCTGAAGGACCCGGCCGCGCGCC